>NZ_BAAAMR010000119.1:0-27189 GCF_039529375.1 Actinomadura napierensis | reverse complement strand
CCGCCCGGCCGGCGGGCGGCGGGTACACCTGGCGGCGGCTCGGCGGCGGGCTCTCGGGGAAGCAGGCCAGGCTCGCGCCCTCGGAGGAGTGGCCGAGCAGGAACGTGCGGTGCCCGCCGATCTCCATCCGCTCGATGCGTCCGCCCTGGCAGAACGTGCCGTTGCTGCTGCCGACGTCCTCGATCAGCCACCCGTCGGGGCCCGTCCGCAGCACCGCGTGCCACCACGAGACGCGCGGGTCCGACAGCGTGATGTCGGCCGCGGGGTCGCGGCCGATGCGGTAGGAGCCCCCTGGGCGCAGCCGGTGCACCCGCTCCCGCGTGCGGACGACGAGAACGGGCGCGGCGAGGGATTCGGCGGAAGGACCGGCCGTCATGCGGGGAGTGTAAGTCCTCGCCCCGGAAATGTCCCGGCCCTTTTTCGGGCCCGGCATTCACGGGACACCGGTCCCATTGACAGGGGCCGGGCGCGGGAATTGAGTGAACGCCATGGCGAATCCGCCGGGCGCGGCCACCGTCACCCGTGTCGACCGTCTGCCGAGGCGCAGGCGGCCGAGGTGGCTGACCGTACTGATCTGTGCCGTTCTGCTGTTCGCGCTGCTCCTGGTGGTGGCGGACCGGGGCGGTGTGGCGTTCGCGCAGCACGAGATGGCCGTGCAGATCAAAAAGCAGGGATTCCCGGCGACGCCGAAAGTGACGATCAAGGGAATCCCGTTCCTCACCCAGGTCGTCTCGCGGCACTTCGGCGATGTGCGGCTCGAGGCGAGCAGAATCACCGAGGGCCCCTTGCGCATCACGAACCTCAAAGTGCGCGCACGGGACGTCCGGGTCGATTCGGGCTTCAGCAGCGGCACGCTGGGCAGCATCGACGGCACCGCGTTCGTCAGCTTCAAGGACCTCGCGAGCGCGAGCGACGACCCCGACCTCGTGCTGACGGCCGCCGGGAACAACCTGGTCAAGGCGAAGATGGACCTCGGCATCACCGAGGCCACCGCCACCGCGACCGTCACCAAGCAGGGCGACAGCATCGTGGTGCGGACGCAGTCGGTCGAGGGGTTCTCGCGCTCCGACCTCGGCGACGACCTCGACTTCACCGTCCCGGTGAAGGGGCTGCCGCTCGGGCTGACGTTCCAGAGCGTGACGGTCTCGTCGGGCGGGGTCGGCCTCCACGTGACCGGCCGCAACGTGAAGTTCAGCGACTCCTGAACCCTGGCTGGAGGACGGAGACGGCGGCGTCCACGGCCGCCCGCACGTCGCCGTCGGGCGGGTACAGCAGCGAGCGCCCGGCGACCAGGCCCTTCACGCCCGGCAGCCGCAGCGCGCGGCGCCACCCGTCCAGCACCGTGCGGGGATCGTCGCCGATGTCGCCGCCGAGCAGCAGCAGGGGCAGCGTCGTCGCCGCCGCGACCCGCTCCATCTCCGGCACGACCGGCACCTTCAGCCACGTGTACGCCGACGTCGCGCCGAGCCCCGAGGCCACCGACACCGCGCGGATCATCGCCTCCGGCGTCAGCAGGTTGCGGACGCGGCCCTCGATGCGGTGCGAGACGAACGGCTCCACCATCGCCATCAGCCGGTGCCCCGCCAGGGCGGTGACGGCGTGCGCGCAGCCCTCCAGGGTCCGGGCCGTCGCCGGGTCGGTGTCCTCGATGCGCAGCAGCATCTTGCCGCCGTCCAGCCCGGACGCGGCGATCGCGTCGGCGTCGTAGGCGGTGAAGCGGTCGTCGATCTCGAACGCCGCGCCGGCGAGCCCGCCCCGGTTCATCGAGCCGATCGCGACCTTGCCGTCGAGGACGCCGAGGAGCGTCAGGTCCTCGAGAACGTCCGGGGTGCCGAGCACGCCGTCCACGCCGGGGCGCTCCAGCGCGGTGCAGAGCCGTTCGAGCAGGTCGCGCCGGTCGGCCATCGCGACCGGGTCGGGGCCGGCGGCGAGGGAGCCGCGGGCCGGATGGTCCGCCGCGATGATCACGAGCCGGTCCGGGAGGGACGGGAGCCGCACCCGGCGCGCCGCCGCCTCGGCGACCGCCTCCGGCCGCGCGGCCCGCACGTCCGTCAGCTCGCCGATGCGCACTCCGCCGAGTCTGCTGACGAGCACGGCGCGCTGTCAATCGGGCGGGCGGCCCCGCTCAGCCGGAGTCGGTGATGATCTCGGCGACCTGCCGGGCCGTCTCCGTCGGCAGCGGCGCGGGCAACCCCTTCCACCTGCGCGAGGCCGCCATCGCGGCGGCGCCCGCGCCGCCCCCGTACGCCAGCGCCGCGACGAACGACGCCAGCTCCGGCGGGAGCTTCTTCTCCAGCAGCAGCACGTTCATCCGGTAGGACGCCGCCGTGGCGAGGACCCCGAGCGTTCCGGCGAGCGCGCCGAACTTGAGCGCGGGTACGCGCTTGCGCGCCTTGTCGAGCATCTCCTGATGCGCGGCGTCGATCACCTGCCGGACGAGCGCCAGGTTCTGCTCCACCGGATCGTCCTTGATCTTCGCCGCCTGTCGCGACCGAGTCATGACCTCGGCCTACCCGCTGCATTGCGAAGGATTCCGGGGAGCAAAGCTGTCACTGTAAGTAACTTTATGCCTGCTGTAGGTTGCGAAGCGTCCCCCAGCAGGAAGGCGTGTCCGGTCGATGCAACCGTTCCAGCTGCCCGACTTCTACGTCCCGTACCCGGCCCGGTTGAACCCGCACCTGGAGCGCGCGCGGACGCACAGCACGGCCTGGGCCCGCGCGATGGGCATGCTGGACGACACCCGCGACCCCGGCACCCCCGACATCTGGGACGAGGCGCAGCTCGACGCGATGGACTACGCGCTCCTGTGCGCCTACACCCATCCCGACTGCGACGGCCCCGAACTCGACCTCATCACCGACTGGTACGTCTGGGTCTTCTACTTCGACGACCACTTCCTCGAGGTGTTCAAGCGCCCGCAGGACCAGGCGGGCGCCCGCGCCTACCTCGACCGGCTGCCGCTGTTCATGTCGCTCGACCCGCCGGAGCCGCGGAACGCCGTCGAGCGCGGCCTCGCCGACCTGTGGGCCCGCACCGTCCCCGTCCGCTCCCTGGCCTGGCGCCGCCGGTTCGCCGAGAGCACCGACGCGCTGCTGCGCGAGTCGCTGTGGGAGCTGTCCAACATCAGCACCGGGCGCGTCCCGAACCCCGTCGAATACGTCCAGATGCGCCGCAAGGTCGGCGGCGCCCCCTGGTCGGCGGACCTCGTCGAGCACGCCGCCGGCGTGGAGGTCCCGGCCCGCGTCGTCGGCACCCGGCCGCTGCGCGTGCTGAAGGACACCTTCTCCGACGGCGTCCACCTGCGCAACGACATCTTCTCCTACCAGCGCGAGACGGAGTCCGAAGGCGAGATCAACAACTGCGTCCTGGTCGTCGAGCACTTCCTCGGCGTGCCGGCCCAGCGCGCCGCCGACACCGTCAACGACCTGCTCACCTCCCGGCTGCGCCAGTTCGAGAACACCGCCGTCACCGAACTGCCCCCGCTGTTCGAGGAGCACGCGCTGAACGCGGCCGAGCGGGCCGCCGTCGCCGGCTACGTCAAGGGCCTGCAGGACTGGCAGTCCGGCGGCCACGAATGGCACCTGCGCTCCAGCCGCTACATGAACCGCGAGTCCACCGGCATGTCGGCCTCGCGCCTGCCCGCGCTGCTGAAGTCGGCCCGCATCAGCCGTCCCCACGTCCCGTTCCAGAAAGTGGGCCCGACGCCCCTCCCCGACTTCGACATGCCGTACGCGGCGCGCGTGAACCCGCACCACGAGAGGGCCCGCCGCAACGTCATCGCCTGGTGCGCCGCCATGGGCATGTACGGCCCGCTGGACCGTCACCCCGTCCCGCTGTGGACGGCCGAGGAACTCGCCGGGTTCGACTTCGCGATCTGCTCGGCGTCCCTCGACCCGGACTCCACCCCCGAGGCGCTCGACCTCGCCACCCAGTGGCTGGCCTGGGGCACCTTCGGCGACGACTACTTCCCGGCCGTCTTCAACCGCGACCACGACATGGCCGGCGCGAAACGGTTCTGCGCCCGCGTGCGCGCCTTCATGCCGCTCGACTGCGGCCCGGCCCCCGCACCGGAGAACCCCTTCGAGACCGGCCTCATCGACCTGTGGCACCGCACCGCGTCCCCCATGACCGCCCGGGGCCGCCGCGAGTTCCGCGCCTCCATCGAGCACATGGTCGACAGCTGGCTGTGGGAACTGAACAACCACCTCCAGTCCCGCATCCCCGACCCCGTCGACTACCTCGAGATGCGCCGCCACACCTTCGGGTCCGAACTCACGATGGCGATGACCCGCATCGGGCACTCCCAGGACGTCCCCGCCGAGGTCTTCGCCACCCGCACCCTGCACGAGATCGACGCGTCCGCGATGGACTACGCCTGCCTGCTCAACGACGTCTTCTCCTACCAGAAGGAGACCGAGTACGAGGGCGAACTCAACAACGGCGTCCTCGCCGTGCAGCACTTCTTCGACTGCGGCCGCGACGAGGCCGTCCCCATCGTCAACGACCTCATGACCTCGCGCCTCCGCCAGTTCGAGCACCTCGCCACCACCGAGCTCCCTGCCCTGGCCACCGACATGGGCCTCGACGGCGACGCCCGCACCGCCCTGGACGCCTACGTCGCCGAACTCCGCGACTGGATGGCCGGCATTGACAAATGGCACCGCGAGACCCGCCGCTACGACGAACGCGAACCCGTCCGCCCGCCGGCCTCCGCCTTCCGCCCCTTCAGGACGACCATCGGCTGACCCGTCAGGAGGGCTCGGCGGCCTCGGTGCGGGCGATCGTCCGGCTGAGCAGCTCCCGCGCCTCGCCGATCTCGGCGGCGCGGCGGTCCAGCTCGTCCAGCCGTTCGCGCAGCAGGTCGAGGGTGCCGGGGCAGGGCCGCAGGGCACCGACCCCGTCGGCGCACGGCAGCAGCCGCGCGATCACCCGGGTGGGCAGGCCGGCGGCGAGGAACGCGCGGATCCGGGCGACCGCCAGCTCCGCGCCGTCGTCGTAGTCGCGGTAGCCGTTGGCGTGCCGGCGCGATTCCAGCAGCCCCTGGCCCTCGTAGTAGCGGATCAGGCGCTCGCTCACCCCTGTCCGCCGCGACAGCTCCCCGATCAGCAACGACGACCTCCCCGGCTTGACCTTCCAACGGTGACAAGGGGCGACGGTGGGCCCGTATTCCGCACCCGAGAAGGCAAAAATGATCATTGAAGCCGCCCGCGCCCCGTACCCGGGCCGCTTCATCGGCTTCAAGGGAAGGGGGTGCTGGTCGTGGGGGATTGGGCGGGGGGTGCGTGGGGACATGGTCGGTGGTGGGGTGCGGGGTGGTCGTCGGGGGGCGACGTGCGGGGACGTTGGCGGCGGCATGCGCGTACGGCGCGCTGGCCGGTGGGGATGGGAATGGCGCTGTGGCGTTGGCTGCGGACCTCGCGCGGGATATCGCGCGAGCGGCTTCCGGCGGCGTCCGGCCTGGACCAGATCCCCGACCGTGAGGGCGACCGCGTCCAGGGGCTGCGGCAGGGCGTCGGGCCGGCGTACCAGCGGCGCTACACGGCCCGGATCGTCGGCAGCTCCCTGGACGCGCCGCGGCTGATGGAGCGGCTGCGCGCCGACGTCAACGCCGCGTCGCCCGTCGAGTTCGCCGTCTTCGACAAGACCTCGGGACACGCGACGCACCTGGACCTCGGCGACGAGTACGACGTCCACATGCCGGGGCCCTGGGACTGCCCGGTGCGGGTGGTGGAGCGCACGCCGGTGTCGTTCCGGTTCGCGACCCTGCAGGGCCACGTCGAGGCCGGGGAGATCGAGTTCCGCGCGAAGGACACCGAGGACGGGCTGCTGTTCACCGTCGAGTCGTGGACGCGGAGCGGCGACCGGCTGGCCGACGTGCTCTACGACCGGTTGCGCATGGCGAAGGAGATGCAGCTCCATATGTGGACCCATTTCTGCGGTCGCGTGGCCGAGATGTCCGGCGGCAGGATGGCGGGGGACGTCGAGGTCCGCACGGAGCGGGCCGAGATCACCGGGGACGGCAGGGTGAACGCCCGGTACCCGACCGAGCTGGCGGCCGCGGCGTCCGCCCGGACCTTCACCGCGCTGGCGCGGCTGCGCGGCGGACGGCCGCTGCATCCCCGCGGGGTGGTCCTCGACGCCACGCTGCGCCTGTCGGGAACCTCGCATTTCTGGGGCGTCCCCCTGCTGGACGACACGGTGGAAGTGCGGGGTCTTGCGCGCCTGTCGCGATCGGTCGGAATGCCGCCCCCGCTACCCGACATACTCGGCCTCGCCCTGCGGTGGCAGCAGCCCGGCGACGGCGCGCCCACGACCGCCGAGCTGCTGCTGGCGACCACCGGGCACGGACGGCTCAGCCGGCATCTGCTGCGCCCGGCGGTCCGGTGGGGTCCCGGGTTCTACGGTTCCCTGCTGCCCTATGCCGCGGGCGACCGGCACGTGCTCGTCGGCGCGGTCGCCCGGCGGGCCGTCCCGTCCGGGCTCGGCGCTCTCGCACGCGCAATCGGCGAGGGGCCGGTCCCGATGGATCTGGTCGTGGCCACCGAGCTCGGCCCCTGGGAGCGTTTCGGTGAACTGGTCCTGACGGGGCCCGCGCGGAGGGACGACCAGGCGCCGGTGCGTTTCAACCCCGCCCGGCACCCGATCCCGGGGCTGCGCCCCGCCGGTCCGCTCCAGCAGGTGCGGAGGCGCACGTACGACGCCGTCCAGCGCATCGACCGCCACGCGGGGTGAGCGATGATCGGCCGGAGGACAGCCCAGCGCAGAAGGCCGCGCATGCATCGCCGGTTGCAGCGGCTCTA
The DNA here is from genome assembly GCF_039529375.1 of Actinomadura napierensis. Lineage (NCBI taxonomy): Bacteria > Bacillati > Actinomycetota > Actinomycetes > Streptosporangiales > Thermomonosporaceae > Actinomadura > Actinomadura napierensis. The sequence continues at coordinate 20,389 of NZ_BAAAMR010000119.1, read as the reverse complement.
CGGCGAGCTGCGCGACCGTCCGGTCAACTTCGAGCCGCGGGATCGGCCGGAGAGCGCCGGGCCGGACGGCTGGAACATCGACGACCACCGCCGGCCCCTTCCGCCGGAACGCCCCGGCCCGCCGGAGCCGGAGGGCAGCTGGGAGATCGCCCGCCGCCTGGTCCGCGACTACGAGTTCGCCGATCCGCGGATCATCCGGAGCGCCTACCGGACGGGCGCTCCCGCCCCCGGGAGCGACATGCTCCTGGAGGGCAGGTTCTTCGGCCTGCGCTTCCACCTCGGCGTCCGCGTCGGCGGCGTCGTCGACGCGGTCGTCGAGCGGGACGGGCGCCGGGTGCGCGTGTGGGGTTGGAACTACCGGACGCTGGAAGGGCATCTGGAGCGCGGCCAGATGGACCAGGAAGTGCGCAAGTGGCTCGACACCGGCGAGGTGGAGTTCCACCTCCACGCCTTCTCGCGTCCCGCCGACATCCGCAATCCCGTGGTCCGGCTCGGCTTCGCGCTCTTCGGCCGTCCCACCCAGCTCGAATACCAGCGGCGGGCCTGCCGCCGGATGGCGGACCTCACCAGAGCGGAACTCGACGCGCGCCGGCGCGCGCCGGCGGCGGACAGCTGACGGGCCCCACCGGCGTCAGGCCGCGAGGGCGTCGCGGACTTTCGCGGCACCGCGATGGGGCGCGGCGATGACGGCGGCGGTCGTTTCCTCGTCACCGAAGAGGCCGGCCTTTCCGGCCATCATGTAATGCTCGGCAGTGGCATAGGTCACCCCGTCCACGCCGAGGGGGGACGGCCACCATTGGCTGAGATAGCCGGGGCCGGGGGCGCGGTGACCAGAGAGAAAGGTCACAGTGCGACCCGGTTTCATGCGCGGGAATGCACTGCCGGGGCCGCGGCGTTGGTCACCGGTACAGGCCTTGCGGTCTAGACCATTTTGCTAACCCGGGTGGGTCATCGGGGAAGATCTCCTTATTTCGGTCGGCCCGGATGCCGAGAATCGCGGGCCGACGACAACGGGAGGACAGCAGCAGCAATGGACAACGCCCTGGCGAACCCTCGTCGTACCCGGATCGTGTCGTGGCCGGAGCGCCGGCCCGCCGACACCGACTCCGAGCGTCCCGCGGACGCGGAGACGGCCTCCCCGGAGGACGGCCTCGCCGCACGTTGACCGGCCGGTTATGGCCGCGACCAGGGCCCGCCCCCACCTCGGGGCGGGTCCTGGTCTTTTTCGCAGATCAAGGGCATGATCGTAAGACGGGACACAGAAGTCATCCGCTATCTGGCGTAGATAACCTCCGCTGAAGTGTGGTCCCCCGTAAATCAGTCGCCTAAGACGCTTTACCTCGTCTTTGCCATTGGCTGATGGACTCCGGTCATCGGACCGGAGCTCACACGGGGAGATCACTGAGCCATGTCCTCCGCTACCTTGCCCATCGAACCCCAGCACACGGATTCGTCCACATACGACGTCGCCGTCATCGGGCTGGGCTATGTCGGGCTGCCGACCGCGCTCGCCTTCCACGCCGCCGGGCTGCGCGTCCTCGGCGTCGATCTCGACCCCGGCCGGCTGGAGGCCGTCCGCACCGGCCGCGTCGACCTCCTGGACAGCGACCACGAACGGCTCCGGGCGGCGCGGGACGGCTTCGCCGTGACCGCCGACCCGGCGGACGCGGCCCGCGCCGACGCGCTGATCATCTGCGTGCCGACGCCCGTCAACCGGCATCTCGTCCCCGACCTCGGCGCGCTGATGGGGGCCTGCGCCACCGCCGCCGCGCACGCCCGGGACGGGCAGACCATCGTGCTGACCTCGACCAGCTACGTCGGGTCGACCCGGGACCTGCTCGTCCGGCCGCTCACCGCGCGGGGCCTGCGGGTGGGCACCGACGTGTTCGTCGCGTTCAGCCCCGAGCGGATCGACCCGGGCAACGACCGGCACGCGCACGAGGACGTGCCGCGGGTCGTCGGCGGCGTGACGCCGCGCTGCGCGGCACGTGCCGTCGCGCTGCTCGGCCGGTACGCGGGCGACCTGCACACAGTCTCGTCGGCGGAGGCCGCCGAGATGACCAAGCTGCTGGAGAACACCTTCCGCGCGGTCAACATCGCGCTCGTCAACGAGTTCGCGGACGCCAGCCGGATCCTGGAGCTGGACGTGATGGAGGTCATCGAGGCCGCCGCGACCAAGCCGTACGGGTTCATGCCGTTCTTCCCCGGCCCCGGCGCGGGCGGGCACTGCATCCCGTGCGACCCGCACTACCTGCTGTGGCAGCTGAAGCGGGACCGGCTGCACACGCCGCTGGTGTCGGCGGCGATGAACGCGATCGCGATGCGCCCGGGACAGGTGGTGGAGCGGGCCCGGCAGGTGCTGTCGGACCAGGGCCGCGGCCTCGCGGGCGCGGACGTGCTCGTTCTCGGCGTCGCCTACAAGCCGGAGGTCGAGGACCTGCGCGAGTCGCCCGCGCTGGAGATCATCGACGGGCTGCTGGCGGCGGGCGCGCAGGTCAGGTACCACGACCCGCGCGTCCCGGAGCTGGTCACCGAGGGCGGCGTGAAGCTGGCGAGCGTCGAGCCGGGCCCGGCGGACCTGGTGATCGCGCACACCCCGCACCAGGGCCTCGACCTGACCTGGCTGCACGAGGACCAGCTGCTGCTCGACGCGACGTACCGCTTCTCCGGCCCCGCCCGGCGCGTGGCGCTGTGAGCCGTGGCCGCATGCCGCGGGTCCCGTTCCGCGGCCTGCCCTGGGGGGCGCGCCTGCTGTCGCTGGGCGCGCTGGCCGGCGTCGCGGTGATCTGCGGCGTGATCGTCTGGCATGTGGGGGTGAAGGTCGCCTACATGCGCGGCAACCTGCTGCTGCCGACGTACACGGTGCTGGTCAGCAGCTACGTGCTCAGCCGGTTCGTGCTCGCGGCGTTCTACCGGCCGCCGCGCGACGCGGGCATCGCCCCGTCCGTCGCGATCGTGGTGCCGGCCTACAACGAGGGCGAGGCCGTCGCCCGGACGATCCACTCCTGCCTCGGACTGGACTACCCCCCGGACAAGCTGGAGATCGTCGTGGTGAACGACGGCTCCACCGACGACACCTGGGACCACATGCGCGAGGCCGCCGCGCGGTATCCGAAGGGCCGGGTGCGCTGCGTCGACCTCGGCGGCAACAAGGGCAAGCGGGCGGCGATGGCGGCCGGGATCCGGGCGACGTCGGCGGAGATCCTGGTGTTCGTCGACTCCGACTCGATGCCGGCGCCCGGCTCCGTCCGGCTGCTGGTGCAGGGGTTCGCGGACGGGAAGGTCGGCGCGATCTCCGGGCTCACCTACGTCCGCAACGCCGAGAGCAACGTGCTGACGCGGATGCAGGCGGCGCGGTACTACGTGTCGTTCCAGCTGCTCAAGAGCGCCGAGTCGGTGCTGGGCGCGGTCACCTGCTGCTCGGGCTGCTTCGCCGCGTACCGGCGGGCGGCGATCGCGCCGCTGCTGGACGCCTGGGAGCACCAGCGGTTCCTCGGCGTCGAATGCACCTACGGCGACGACCGGGCGCTCACCAACCGGGTCATCAAGTCCGGCTGGACGACCCGCTACGACGCCCGCGCCGAGGCGTGGACGGACGCCCCCGACCGGTACCGCAAGTTCTTCCGGCAGCAGCTGCGCTGGAAGAAGTCGTGGAGCCGGGAGGGGCCGCTGCTGCTGGCGCACGTGTGGCGGAGCCGGACGCGCGCGCTGCCGTCCATCGCCGTGCAGACGATCGCGGGCCTGCTCAGCCCGATCGTGGTCCTGTACAGCCTGGCGACGCCGCTCGCGGGCGGCCGCTTCCCGATGATCTACTTCCTCGGCCTGTACCTGGTGTCGATGGGGTACGCGCTGACGTACCGGATGCTGCGCGACGACGGCATGTGGATCTACGCGTTCATCGGGACGTTCTTCTACGTCGCGTTCTCCCCGCAGCTGCTGTGGGCGATCGCGCGGATCCGGGACGGCAAGTGGGGCACCCGGGACGCCGCGACGCCGGTGCCGCCGTCCGCGCCGCGCCCGATCCAGGTCTACAGCGCGGCGGCGAGCGATGGCTGAGCGGGCGGAGCCGGCGCCCTGGGAGCGGCCCCCGCCCGGCCGCTCCACCCGGGCCTTCCGGGCCTTCACCGGCCTGGTGTTCCTGTGCGCGCTCGTCCTCGCGGTCACGACGTGGGTGACGCTGAGCCGGCCGTTCGACCCCGGCCAGAAGGCGGCGCTGACCGTCCGGCTGGACCCGGCCGCGGCGCGGACGGCGGCGGCGCTCCCCCGGTATCCGGGGTCGGTGCTCGTCCTGACCTACCACGGGGTGTCCGACACCGACCACGCCGGCAGCACGCTGTCGCGCCGGATGTTCGGCGAGCACATGGCGGCGCTCGCGGCGGCCGGGTACCGGACGGTCCGGCTGCGGGACGTGGAGGACCTCATCGCGCACCGGCCCGTCCGGCTGCCGCCGCGGGCGATGCTGATCACCTTCGACGACGGGCAGCTCACCGACTGGACGACCGCCGACCCGGTGCTGAAGGCGCACGGCTTCACCGCCGCCGGCTTCCTGACCACCGGGAAGATCGTCCAGCCGGGGACGCCGTCGTACTACCTGTCGACCCGGCAGGTCCGCGGCCTGGCCGCGACCGGGCGCTGGGAGTTCGGCTCGCACAGCGACGGCCTGCACGACCTCACCCGGATCCCGGGCGACGTCGCCGCGCCGATGGCGAACCGCGTGCTCGTGGGCGGCCGGACGGAGACGATCGGCCACTGGCGCACACGCGTCCGCGCCGACCTGGCCCGCAGCCAGCGGTTCTTCGCGAAGACGCTCGGCCGCAAGGCCACCGCGTTCTCCTACCCGTTCGGTGAGTCGGGCGGCTCCGGCAACGACCCGCGGATCGCGGCGGAGCTGCCCACGCTGATCCGGCACGCCGGGTTCAGCGAGGCGTTCACCGGCGAGAACGTCCCGACCGACCACGTGGACGCGCTCACCGCCGATGCGCCCCGCTGGGCGCTCGGCCGGATCGGCGTCCGCGCCACCACGTCGGTGTCCGACCTGCTGGAGATGGTCCGCGGCGCCGTCCCGACCCCGCTTCCGCACGCGCTGGCGGAGCTGCCGTGGACGGGCGACCTCGCCGCCTGCCGGCGCGACGGGTCCGACCTGCGCGTCACCAGCGACGTCTACGGAAGCTGCCTGCTCACCGGCGTCAACACCAGCCAGTGGACGGACTATCGGGTGACGGCGTCGATCTCCGGGATCGACCCGCGCACCAGCGCGGTCATCGCGGTCCGCGACGGCGCCGGCGCGGGCCACCGCGGCCGGGCCGAGGTCGTGATCGGCGCCGCGTCCGTGCTGGTCCGGCAGCAGATCGGGGACGCGGACCCGGTCGTGCTCGGCCGCCGCCCGATCACGGCGCGCGCGGGGGCGCGGGCCGTCCGGATCGAGGTGCGCGGCGCCCGGCTCACCGTCGCCGTGGGGGGCGGCGCGCCGCTGCACGCCGCCATCGACCCGCGGCTCAACGAAGGAGGCCTCACGTTCGAGATCGCGGCGCGCGACCAGCGCACCCTGATCTTCCGCAGACCGGCGCTCGACCCGCTCCGGGCGCGCTGATCCCCCACCCCCCACGGAGTCCGACGATGCCTCCTCGAATCCTTCTCCTGCTCTTGGCCACGACCTTGGTCACCGCTTTCGTCCTCGTCCCAGCGCCCGCGCCCGCGAACGCCGACACCGGCACGGTCGTGTCGCTGACGTTCGACGACGGGTCGCAGGACCAGTACGACAACGCCCGTCCCGCGCTCGACAGCCACGGGATGAAAGGGACGTACTACATCAACAGCGCGCGGGTCGGGACGTCCGGCTACATGACGCAGGCCGAGATCGCGGCGCTGGGGTCCGCCGGGAACGAGATCGGCGGGCACACCATCACGCACGCCGACCTGCCCACCCTGTCCACCGCCGAGCAGCAGCGGCAGGTCTGCGACGACCGCGTCGCGCTGCTCAACATGGGCTTCACCGTCAAGAACTTCGCCTACCCGTACGGGAACGCGAGCAGCACGTCCGAGCAGGTCGTGCACGACTGCGGCTACAACAGCGCCCGGACGGTCGGCGGCGTCGTCTCGCCCGGCGGCTGCAACGGCTGCGGGTACGCCGAGACCGTCCCGCCCGCGGACGCCTACTTCACCCAGACCCCCGACTCGGTCAAGACGGGCACGACGCTCGCGCAGCTCCAGGGCTACGTCACGCAGGCGGAGACGCACGGCGGCGGATGGGTGCAGCTCGTCGTCCACCACGTGTGCAACGGCTGCGACGACACCTACGCCGTCACCCCGTCCACCCTGTCGTCCTTCCTGAACTGGCTGGCGCCGAGGTCGGCGAACGGGACGACCGTGAAGACGGTCGACCAGGTCATCGGCGGCGGCCTGCAACCGCCCGTCAACGGGCCGCCGTCGCCCACCACCGTGCAGAACCCGTCGCTGGAGGCCGCGACCGGCGGCGTCCCCGACTGCTTCCAGCTCGGCGGCTACGGGACCAACACCTTCGCCTGGACGCGGACCAACGACTCCCACACCGGCCAGTACGCCGAACGGGTCGACGTGACCGCCCGCACCGACGGCGACCGCAAACTCGTCACCAAGCAGGACGCCGGGACCTGCGCGCCCGCCGCCACGCCCGGCCACACCTACCAGCTCGGGGTCTGGTACAAGGGCACCTGGGCGTCCGGCGTCACCACCAAGATGAGCCTCTACTACCGCAGCGCCACCGGCGCCTGGACGTTCTGGACGAACGGCCCCACCCTCGCGCAGACGAGCACCTGGCAGCAGACCCTCGTCACCACCCCCGCCGTCCCCGCCGGCGCCACCAACCTCAGCTTCGGCGTCGCCCTGCCCGGAGTCGGCAGCCTCGTCGTCGACGACTTCTCCCTCACGGACCAGCGCGCATGACGGATCACGAAGGGACGGCCGGGCCCGCGCGGCCCGGCCGTCCGGCCCGCCGCAGGCGGCGGCACGTCCGCCGGCACCTCACCGAACTCGGCTTCGGCGTCCTCGCGCTCGCCGCGATCGTCCCGCTGGCCCGCGACGCGCTGCTCCCGCAGCGCGGCAGCGCCGACACCGGACGCGCCAAGACCGTCATCTCCCGCGACATGCTGCAGAACGCCGACACCGGCAACGTGTGCCGGCGCGGGCGCGTCGCCCTCACCTTCGACGACGGCCCCGACGTCTACACCCCGCAGATCCTCGAGGTCCTGCGCGCCTACAACGTGCGCGCCACGTTCTTCATCATGGGGGTGAAGGCCGCCGCGCGCCCCGACCTGATCCGCGCGGTCGTCGCCGGCGGCCACCTCGCCGAGAACCACAGCTGGGACCACCCGCACATGGCCGACCTCGACGCCGCCGCCGTGCACCGCCAGCTCGCCGACACCACCGCCGCGATCATGCGGGCCGGCGCGCCGCGCCCCACCCTGTTCCGGCCGCCGTTCGGCAACACCGACGGCCTCGTGGACGGCCAGGCCCGCGCGCTGGGGCTGCGGGTCGTCCGCTGGTCGGTCGACACCAACGACTGGCGCGGGCGGCGGCCCGCCGACATCGCCGCCACCGTCCTCGGCCAGGCGGTGCCCGGCTCGGTGGTGCTGCTGCACGACGGCGTCGCCAACTCCGCCGCCACCATCAAGGCCCTCCCGGCGATCATCACCGGGCTCCGCGCGCGGGGGTTCTGCACCGCCCTCGACACGGAGTAGCCGATGACCTCCCGGCGGACCATCATCGCGGGCGTCGTCGCGGTCGCCGCGCTGCCCCCGGCCATCTGGTCCATGGCCGGCAGGGGCGGGCCGGACGACTTCGCGTCCCGCACGTCCGGACGCGACCGGCTGGTCACCAACGAGTACGCGCACTGGAACCCGCGCGCCTCCGACGCCCGCCGCTCCCCCGAATGGGACGTGACCAGCGGATCCCTCTTCGTCCGGGGCGGCGCCGGCTGGTCGGGGCCGCCCGACCTGGCCACCCCGGACGCCCGCTCGTCCACCGGGACCGGGTCGAGCGTGTTCCGGATGAACACCCGCCGCGCCGACTTCGGCGACGTCCGGGTGACGCTGAAGATCCGCGCGCTGCGGTTCGTGCCCGGCGGCGGGCGGGCGCCGACCGAGCCGACCGACGGCGTCCACCTGATGCTGCGCCGCCAGGACCAGACAGAGCTGTACGTCGCGTCGCTGAACCGGCGGGACGGGCTGCTGGTGGTGAAGAAGAAGCTGACCGGCGGCACCGAGAACGGCGGCACCTACGCCACGCTCGCGCAGGTCAGGCACCCGTTCCGGCTCGGCGCGTGGCAGTCGTTCGACGTCCGGATCACCTCCAACGGCCGCTCGCTGGTCACCATCGCCGTCTACCAGGACGGCCGCGAGCTGCTGGAGGCGGTGGACGACGGCCGGCACGGCCCGCCGATCGTCCGCCCCGGCTCGATCGGCCTGCGCGCCGACAACTGCGAGTTCGAGTTCGCGTCCCTGCGCGCCCGCCCCCTCCGTTGACTTGCGGCGAGTCGTCGTTATGGCAGCCCTCATAACGACGACTCGCCGCAAGTCAACGCGGGAGGAGAGGGTTCAGCGGGGGCGGACGGTGCTGTCGCGCAGGATGACGTGGCCGTCGACGCGTTCGATGCGGCTGCGGCGGGCGACCGGCTCGCGGAGCACGAGGCCCATGACGCGCTCGCCCATCGCCTCCAGCGGGAGCGCGACCGTGGTCAGCGGCGGAGTCAGGTCGCGCACGATCGGGATGTCGTCGAAACCGGCGAGCGACATCTCCGACGGCACCGCGACGCCGTGGTCGCGCAGCGCGGCGAGCGCGCCGATCGCCATCACGTCGGTGACCGCGAACACGCAGGTCGGACGGTTCTCGCGGCGCAGCAGCTCGGTCGCCGCCCGGTACCCGCCGTCCCGGGTGAAGGACGCCTCGATGATGTGGTCCTCCCGCACCCGCACGCCCGCCTCGCCGAGCGCCTCGGTGAACCCGCCGAGCCGGTCGGAGACGGTGGTCAGGGCGCGGGGACCGGTGAGCACGGCGAAGTCGCGGTGGCCGAGGTCGAGCAGCGCGCGGGCGAGGGCGCCGGCGCTCTCCCGGTTCTGCGGCAGGACGGCGTCGACCTTGAGGCTGCGATGCCGGCTGAGCACCGCGACGCGTCCGCCGGTGCGCTGGTAGGGGTCGAGTTCGGCGCCCATCGAGCGCTCCCAGTCGCGGTCCTCGAAGCCGGACCCGATCAGCAGGATCGCGCGGGCCCGCTGGGCGCGCAGCATCGCCACGTACTCGATCTCGCGGGACGGGTCGCGGAACGTGCTGGCCAGCATGACCAGCATCCCGTGCTCGGCGGCGGTGCGCATCACGCCGCGGGCGACGGCGGCGAAGTAGGGGTCGCTGACGTCGTGGCAGATGACCCCGACGGACTTGCTGGAGGAGCTGGCGAGGGCCTGCGCGTGCGCGTTCGGGGTGTAGCTCAGCTCGGCGGCGGCGGCCAGCACCCGCTCCCGCAGATCGGCCCTGACCTGCGACGTCCCGTTGAGGACGCGGGACGCGGTGGCCAGCGACACCTCGGCCTGCCGGGCGACGTCCTGCAGCGTCACGTACGCGTGGTCCCCGGTGCGCTCCTCCCCCACCGCCTCGGACATCGCGCTCCTCATCGCGGCGCCGCGCGGCGGATCTCTTGGAAAGACCCTCTTGACCGCGCCGGGCGCCGGTTCTTACGGTACCTCAGAAAGCGCTTTCTGAACGCGCTTTCTCGGCACGGTCCGGAGGAACCATGGTGAGTCAGGGCACAACCGCCGCGAAGCCCGCGCCGGACGCCGCGGGAGTGGTCGAACGCGACCGCCCGGGCGCCGGCGAACGCATCGCGAACGCGCTGGAGTCGGCGTGGCGGCCGGTCGCGCTGCTGGTGGCGTGCTTCGCCGCCTGGTGGGCGATCACCGCGTTCAAACTGGTCGAGGCGTACCTGGTGCCCTCGCCGTGGACGACGATGAAGCTGATGGGCGACAAGTGGGGCTACATCTGGCACCACACGTGGGTCACCACCTACGAGACCCTGATCGGCTTCGCGCTCGCGGTGGCCATCGGGGTCTTCGCCGCGGTGATCATGGTGTACTCGGCGACGGTCGAGCGCACCCTCTATCCGATCCTGCTGTTCGCGCAGGTCATCCCCAAGATCGCGATCGCGCCGCTGTTCGTGGTCTGGCTCGGCTTCGGCATCGGCCCCAAGATCGTCGTCGCGGTGCTGATCGCGTTCTTCCCGGTGGTGATCTCGATGGTCGCCGGGCTGAAGGCGGTCGACCCGGAGATGCTGGAACTGTCGTCCACGATGGGCGCGAGCGCGTACGCCACCTTCACCAAGATCCGGCTCCCGGCCTCGCTGCCGCACCTGTTCTCCGGCCTGAAGGTCGCGGTGACGCTGGCCGTCACCGGCGCCGTGGTCGGCGAGTTCGTCGGCGCGAACGAGGGCCTCGGCTACGTGATCCTGCAGGCCAACGGCAACATCGACACCCCGATGCTGTTCGCCGGGCTGCTGGTGATGTCCGCCATCGGCGTCGTGCTGTTCGTCGTCGTCGAGGTCGCCGAGAAGCTGCTGCTCCCCTGGCACGCCAGCCGGCGCGGCGAATCAGTCACCACGACCTACTGACCCGCCTCCACGAACCGGCCGCCGGCCGGGACCTCACCCCACCTATGGAGGACCGCCCCATGAAACTCCGCGTCTTCGCCGCCGCCGTCCTGGCTCCGGCCGTCGCGCTCGCGGCCACCGCCTGCGGCGGCGGCTCCGACGAGAGCACCAGCGCCTCGGGCAAGAAGCTGAAGAAGGTCACGCTCACCCTCAACTGGTATCCCTACGGCGAGCACGCGCCCTTCTACTACGGCAAGAAGAAGGGCATCTACGAGAAGCACGGCATCGACCTGGAGATCAAGGCGGGCCAGGGCTCGCAGAAGACCGTCCAGGCGACCGGCGCCGGGCAGACCGACTTCGGCTGGGCCGACACCCCGGCGCTGCTCGCCGCCGTCGACAAGGGCATGCCGATCAAGAGCATCGGCGTGTTCCTGCAGACCACGCCCGCGTCGGTGCAGGCGTTCAGCGCCAAGAACCTCAAGAAGCCCGCCGACCTCAAGGGCAAGAAGATCGCCATCACGGCGGGCGACGCGCTCTCGCGCACCTTCCCGGTGTTCCTGAAGAAGAACGGGCTGTCGGACGGCGACGTCCCGCTGCAGAACACCGACCCGGCCGGGAAGATCGCCGCGGTGATCTCCGGCAAGGCCGACGGGCTGGTCGGGTTCGCCAACGACCAGGGCCCGACGGTGGCCGCCAAGTCCGGCAAGCCGGTGTCGTACCTGCGCTACTCCGACTTCGGGGTCAACTTCTTCTCCAACGGCCTGATCGTCGGCGAGCGGAAGCTGAAGAGCGACGGCGGCCTGGCCAAGGAGATGGCCGCGGCCACCAGCGAGGCGTGGGCCGCCGCCGAGGCCGACCCGGCGGGCGCCGTCGCGAGCATGGCCGGCGCGTCCGAGCAGCTGCCCGCGACCCCCGTGGTGACCGAGCAGTTCAAGACCACCCTCACGCTGCTGCACACGGCGGCGACGCAGGGCAAGGCGCCGGGCGTCAACAGCGAGGACGACTGGAAGCAGACGATCGCGCTGTTCCAGCAGACCGGGGTCATCGGCAAGGCCGAGGCGCCCTCGAAGTACTGGTCGCCGCAGGTGGCGGCGCAGGGATGACGGGACGGGCGATGAAGACCACGAGCGAACCGCACAAGGCCGCGGCCGAGCAGTCCTCCGCCGTCGGGATCGACGAGGTGGCCGTCCGCTTCCGCAGCAAGAAGCGCGACGTCACCGCGCTGCGCGAGGTGTCGCTGGACGTCCCGATGGGGGAGTTCGTCGCGATCGTCGGGCCGTCCGGCTGCGGGAAGTCGACGCTGCTGAAGCTGGTCGCCGGGCTGCTCAAGCCGTCCGCCGGGGCCGTCCGGCTGCGCGGCGAGCAGGTCACCGGGCCGCGCGCCGACATCGGCTACGTGTTCCAGCGGGCCGCGCTGCTGGAGTGGCGCAGCGCCCGCAAGAACATCCTGCTCCAGGCGGAGATGCGCAGGATGCCGTCCGAGCAGGCGCGCCGGCGCACCGCCGAGCTGATCGAGATGACCGGGCTGACCGGGTTCGAGGACGCGCTGCCGCACGAGCTGTCCGGCGGCATGCAGCAGCGGGTCGCGCTGTGCCGGGCGCTGCTGCACGAGCCGCCCGTCCTGCTGATGGACGAGCCGTTCGGCGCGCTCGACGCCCTCACCCGCGAGCAGCTCAACATCGAGATGAACCGGATCTGGCGGGAGACCGGCACGACCGTCCTGCTCGTCACGCACTCGGTCGCCGAGGCCGCGTACCTGGCGAACCGGGTCGTGGTGATGACCGACCGGCCCGGCACGATCGCCGAGGTCATCGACGTGGACCTGCCGGCGAAGCGGGACTACGCCGAGACCATGGCGCAGCCGGAGTTCGCCCGCGTCACCGGCCGGATCCGCAAGCTGCTCGGCGCCGGCGCGGCGCTCGACTAGTCCGCGCGCACACAACACTGCCTACGAAGGCTTGGGAAGGAACGGGATGGCACGCAAGTCCCTCGGGATCGTCATGAACGGCGTCACCGGCCGGATGGGGTACCGGCAGCATCTGCTGCGGTCGATCCTCGCGATCCGGGAGCAGGGCGGGCTGCGGCTGGCGGACGGCACCGACCTGTGGCCGGAGCCGGTGCTGGTCGGCCGGTCGGAGGCGAAGCTGCGCGACCTCGCGGCGCGGCACGGGCTGGACGCCTGGACGACCGACCTGGACGAGGCGCTGGCCCGTCCGGGCGTGGAGGTCTACTTCGACGCGCAGGTCACCAGCGCCCGCGTCGAGGCGATCCGCAAGGCGGTCGCGGCCGGCAAGCACGTCTACACCGAGAAGCCGCTGGCCGACGACCTGGACGGCGCGCTCGCGCTGGCCAGGCTGGCCGACGAGGCGGGCGTCAAGCACGGCGTGGTGCAGGACAAGCTGTTCCTGCCGGGGCTGCTGAAGCTGAAGCGGCTGATCGACGGCGGCTTCTTCGGCCGGATCCTGTCGGTGCGCGGCGAGTTCGGCTACTGGGTGTTCGAGGGCGACTGGCAGGAGGCGCAGCGGCCGTCCTGGAACTACCGGGCCGAGGACGGCGGCGGGATCATCCTCGACATGTTCTGCCACTGGCGGTACGTGCTCGACGCGATCGCGCCGGTCCGGTCCGTGCAGGCGCTGGGCGCGACGCACATCCCCGAGCGGGTGGACGAGGACGGCAAGCCCTACGAGGCGACCGCCGACGACGCCGCGTACGGGATCTTCGAGCTGGACGGCGGGATCGTCGCGCAGATCAACTCGTCCTGGACGACCCGGGTGTTCCGCGACGAGTTGGTGGAGTTCCAGGTGGACGGGACGCAGGGCTCGGCGGTCGCGGGGCTGCGGCGCTGCCGCGTCCAGCACCGGTCGATGACGCCGAAGCCGGTGTGGAACCCCGACCTGCCGGCGACGGAGGACTTCCGCGCGCAGTGGCAGGAGATCCCCGACAACACCGAGTTCGACAACGGCTTCAAGACGCAGTGGGAGATGTTCCTGCGGCACGTCACCGAGGACGCGCCGTTCGCCTGGGACTTCTACGCGGGCGCGCGCGGCGTGCAGCTCGCCGAGCTGGGGCTGAAGGCGTGGCGCGAGGGCCGCCGCCTCGAGGTGCCGGAGCTGCGGCCGTGAAGATCGAACTACCGGAGCCGGACGGGACGCTCGTCCCGTACACGATGGGCGAGCCGCGCGCCTATCCCCCGCCGCCGGGGCCGCCGTCGTCGCGGGTCGCCTTCGCCGCCGCCCACGTGGTCGTCGACCCGTTCGGCGACTCGCTGGACTGGGACGCGACGCTGGCGTTCCGCCGGCACCTGTGGTCGTACGGGCTGGGCGTCGCGGAGGCGATGGACACCGCCCAGCGCGGCATGGGGCTGGACTGGGCGACGACCCGCGAGCTGATCGTGCGCAGCAGCGAGGAAGCGCTTTCAGCAGGTGGGCGGATCGTCTGCGGCGCGGGCACCGACCAGCTCCCGCCCGGCCCCGCGTCGCTGGAGCAGATCACCACCGCCTACGAGGAGCAGCTCGCCGTCATCGAGGGCGCCGGGGCCGTCCCGGTGCTGATGGCGAGCCGCCACCTGGCCGCCGCCGCGCGCGGGCCGCAGGACTACGCGGCCGTGTACGGGCGGCTGCTGTCGCAGCTGCGGCGCCCGGCCGTCCTGCACTGGCTCGGCCCGATGTTCGACCCGGCGCTGGAGGGCTACTGGGGCTCGTCCGACCTGGACGCCGCCACCGACGCGGTGCTGGCGCTGATCGGCGAGCACCCCTCGGCGGTCGACGGCGTCAAGATCTCGCTGCTCGACGCGGGCCGGGAGATCGCGCTCCGGCGGCGGCTGCCGTCCGGCGTCCGGCTCTACACCGGCGACGACTTCAACTACCCGGAGCTGATCAAGGGGGACGCCGAGGGGCACAGCGACGCGCTGCTCGGCATCTTCGACCCGATCGCCCCGGCCGCCGCCGCCGCGCTGCACGCCCTCGACCAGGGCTCGGACGCCTACGACGAGATCTTCGCGCCGACCCTGCCGCTCGCCCGGCACATCTTCCAGACCCCCACCTTCTACTACAAGACCGGCGTCGTGTTCCTGGCCTGGCTGGCCGGCCACCAGCGGCACTTCCGGATGGTCGGCGGGCTGGAGTCGGCGCGGTCCGTCCCGCACCTGTCCCGGCTGTTCCGGCTCGCCGACGCGGCCGGGCTCTTCCCCGACCCGGACCTGGCGGCGACCCGGATGCGCGCCTGGCTGACCGTCCAAGGAGCCGCATGACCAGGTTCAGCCTCAACCAGTGGACGACCCGCCACTGGCCCATGCCCGACCTGCTCGCCGGCTGCGCGGCGGCCGGAGTGGACGTGGGCCTGTGGCGGGAGCCCGTCGCCGAGTACGGCCTGACCCGCACGGCCAAGCTCGTCCAGGAGCACGGCCTGACGGTCACGTCCCTGTGCCGGGCCGGCTTCTTCCAGCGGCCGGACGCGCTGGAGGACAACCGGCGCGCCATCGAGGAGACCGCGGCGCTGGGCGCACCCGTCCTGTGCCTGGTCAGCGGTGGCCTGCCGGAGGGGTCCCGGGACGTGGACGGCGCCCGGTCGCGGGTCGCGGACCTGCTCGCCGAGCTCGCGCCGTACGCGGGCGAGCACGGCGTCCAGCTCGCCCTCGAACCGCTGCACCCGATGTACTGCTCGGACCGGTGCGTCGTCTCCACCCTCGCCCAGGCCCTCGACATGGCCGCGCCGTTCTCGCCGACCCAGGTCGGCGTCATGGTCGACACCTACCACCTGTGGTGGGACCCGGCCGTGTGGGACGGCATCGCGCGCGCGGGCGCCGAGGACCGGATCGCGCTGTTCCAGGTCGCGGACTGGGTGACGCCGCTGCCCGAGGGCGTCCTGACCGGGCGCGGCATGCTCGGCGACGGCTGCGTCGAGCTGCGCCGGTTCCGCGAGGCCGTGGACGCGACCGGCTACACCGGCCCGATCGAAGTGGAGATCTTCAACGACGAGCTGTGGGCCATGCCCGGCCCGGCCGCCCTCGACCTCGCCCTGTCCCGCTTCGCCCAGCACGTCGTATGACCCACCGAACCCCGTTCACTTGCGGCGAGTCGTCGTTATGAGGCGACGCATAACGACGACTCGCCGCAACTCGACGTCGGGCGAGGGGCGGACGTGGCGGTCGGCGTCGGGCGCCTGGCTCGGGATCGGCACGGCGCCGGGCGCGCTCGTCCTCGGCGCGCAGATCGGCGGGCGGCACGGCGGCGCGCTGCCCGTCGCCGTGCTCGCGATCGGCGGTGCCGTCATGACCGCGCTGCTCGCCGCGCAGGGACGGCTCGGCCTGCGCCCGCCCGCCGGGGAGGGCGCCGGCATGGCCGAGCTGGCGCCGCGCTACCTGCCGCCCGTCGCCGAGCGGGCGTTCACTGCGCTGCTCGCGGTCGCGATGGCGGGCTGGTTCGGGTTCAACGTCGGGCTCGGCGGCGCGGCCCTCGCCGCGCTCGCGGGGGTCCCGGACGCGGCCGGCGTCTGCGCGCTGACCGTCCCGCTGGTCGCGATCCTCCTCGCGGGCGGCGGGCGGTGGAACGCGGTCGCGGTCGCCACCACGCTGACCGCGATCACGCTGATCGGGATCGTCGCGGTGAAGCTGCCGCCGCCGGCGTCCCCGGTGTCGCTCGCGCGGGACGGCCCGTTCACCGGGCTGGCCGCCGACCTCGCCGGATACATCGGCTACGTCGCGGTGTTCGCCGTGCGGGCGCCGGACTTCACCGCCGGCCTGCGTGGGCGCGGCGACCTCGCGGCCTGCGTCGCGCTGCTGGTCGGGCCCGCGCTGGCCGCGTCCGTGGTCGGCGCGGGCGTCGCGGCGGCCAGCGGCTCCACCGATGTCGTCGCGGTCCTGGCCGGGCCGGACGGGCTGCCCGCCGCGAACCTGTTCGTCGCCGCGTCCGTGGTCGCGCCGACGCTCGCCGCGGTCCATTCAGGCGCCCTCGCCGTCCGCCGCTTCCTCCCCGCCAGCGGCCGGTTCGGCGCGCGGGTGTGGGCCGTGCTGGCGGTCGCGGTGCCCGGGGCGGTGCTGGCCGCGCTGCGCGTCGACCGGATGCTGCTCGACTGGCTGACGGTGCTGGCCGCAGCGCTGCCCGCGCTCGTCCCGCCGATGGCCGCCGAGGCGGCGCGGCGCCGGCGGGGACGGCCCGCCCGTCCCGTCCGGACGTGGATCTGGGCGCCGGGCGCGGCGCTCGCCGTCGCGCTGACGCTCGCGGGCCACGCGGCGGCGGCGCCGGCCGGTCTCGCGGTGTCGGCGGCCGCGACGCTCGTCCACGCCCTGCTCGTCCACCACCTGTCGCTTCGATCCGGGAATCGGCTCCGAATTCGTTCTTGACGGAGGCGGACGCCGGTCGTACGTTCGTGAAAGCGCTTCCAGAAAGCGCTTTCCAGCCATACCCATCCCCCCACATTGGACGGCCGGAATGCCAAGACTGAGATGGTGCCTGCTGACGACCCTGGCGCTGCTCGCCGCCCTGTTCACCGTGCTCCCGGCCGGTGCGCAGGCGCGCGACGACGCCCCGATCCTCGACCCCATCCCCGACGACCCCGCCCCGTCCGGGCTCGGCCTCGTGCTCAAGGAGGTCGCCCAGCTGCCCAAATCGCAGCCCTCCGCACCGCCGAGCGACCCGCGGCTCGAACGCTGGAACCGCATCAACCACGTCGGTGAGCTGCCCGACCACTCGGGCCGGCTGTACGTGCCCGACCTGAACGGCAACCTGTACTTCCTCGACAAGAAGACCGCCGCGTCGCACGTCTACCTGGACGTCAAGGCGGCCTTCCCCGACTTCTACTCCGCCGCCGGGCTCGGCCAGGGCTTCGGCTTCGTCGCGTTCCACCCCGACTTCAAGAAGAACGGCAAGTTCTACACCGCGCACGTCGAGTCCGGGAACGCGCTCAAGACCAAGACGCCCGACCTCACCGCCCAGCCGAAGACCGGCTACCACGGCGTCATCGACGAGTGGACCGCCGACGACCCGAAGGCGCAGACCTTCCACGGCACCCACCGCGAGCTGCTGCGCATCGGCTTCGCCGGACGCGTCCACAACCTGCAGCAGATCGACTTCAACCCCAACGCCAAGCCCGGCACCGCCGACTACGGCAAGCTCTACATGTCGGTCGGCGACGGCGGCAACGGCAACGTCGGCGACAACGGCGGCGACCCGCAGAACCTCGGCGTCCCGCAGGGCAAGATCCTGCGGATCGACCCGTCCGGGAACGACTCCGCGAACGGCAAGTACGGCATCCCCGCCGACAACCCGTTCGCCGGGCAGGCCGGCAAGGTCGGCGAGATCTACGCCTACGGCATGCGCGACCCGCACCGCTTCAGCTGGGACACCGGCGGCACGCACCGCATGTTCCTCGCCCACATCGGCGAGCACGAGATCGAGTCGATCCACGAGGTGAAGTCCGGCGACAACATCGGCTGGAGCGAGCGCGAAGGCGCCTTCACCTTCCGCAAGGACGACCGCTGCCACCTGTACCCGCTGCCCGCGGACGACGCCAAGTACAACTACGACTACCCGGTCGCCGCCTACGACCACGACCCGCCCGCGAACTGGGACTGCCAGAGCGACACCGGGCACGCGATCTCCGGCGGCTACGTCTACCGCGGCGCCGCCCTCCCGGCCCTGCGCGGCAAGTACCTGTTCACCGACATCGTCGACGGCCGGCTCATGTACACCGAAGAGTCGGAGATGAAGCGGGACCCGGCCGGCAAGCACCGCGCGCAGATCTACTCGCTCGCCGCCTACGACACCCAGGGCAACCCCGTCACGATGAAGCAGCTCGCCGGCAACGACCGCGTCGACCTGCGCTACGGCTCGGACGCCAAGGGCGAGCCCTACCTGCTCGCCAAGGCCAACGGCAAGATCTGGAAGGTCGTCGGCACCAAGAGCTACGCCGGCTGCCGCCCGAACGAGATCCGCGAGAGCCACCTCACCTCGGCCACCGACTGGGCGCCCGTCACTCCGTCGAAGTGGCAGTTCCCGGGCAAGGAGGTCGTCCTCGCCGAGGCCGGCTCCGAGCGCCCCGGTCCGCGCCGCCCCTACGAGTACGCGGTGCTGAAGTCCGGCCCGGTGCTCGGCTCGACCAAGATCGACGCTGAGGTGCGGCTCGACACACCGGTCGACATCATCAACCGGGACGTCATCATCGTCTTCGGCTACCAGGACGACACGCACTTCTACTACGCGCACCTGTCCACCGACAACAGCATCTACCCCCACAACGGCATCTTCGTCGTCAACGGAGCGGACCGGCTGCGCATCGACCAGCAGTGGAACGCCAACCGCTCGCACGGCGCCCCGCCGACCATCACCGACGCCGACTGGCACCGCGTCCGCGTCACCCACTGCGCCGGCACCGGCGAGATCGCGGTCTACGTGGACGGCTCCACCCGTCCCGCCATGACCGCCCTCGACAAGACGTTCACGTCCGGACGCGTCGGGTTCGGATCGTTCGACAACATCGGACGTCTCCGCGACCTCACCGTCCACGCGACCCCGGCACAGTAACGGCCTCCCCGGGGCGGGCGGGCCCGATCCCGCCCGCCCCGGGGGCACCCGAAGGAGACCCTCCATGCTGCTCCGCCGCCGCCTCACGGCCGCGACCGCCCTGCTCGGCGCGTCCGTCGTCGCCGCCTCGCTCGCCGCCCCCGCCCAGGCGTCCCCGGCGCCGGGCGTCGCCCCGTCCCTGAAGAAGAACCTCGTCTCCTACTACGACTTCGAACACCCGGCCCGCGGCAACGCCGCCCAGGAACGCGACCTCGGCCGCTCCGGCACCACCATCGACCTGGTCAACGGCGGCGCGGCGATGCGCGTCCGGGACGGCGCCCGCCGGCACGCGATCCAGCTCGGCCAGGTCAACCCGTCCACGGCGGGCAACGACGACTGGAAGGCCGGCATCTACTCCGCGTCCGGCGTCCCGTCCCTGCACGCGTTCAACGCCGTCCGCGGCGCCACCGTCGCCGGCTGGTTCAAGATGACCGGCACGAACCCGTCCCCCAACTCCAACACCGCGAATCCGGACGACGTCTACAACGCGGTCGGCCTCATCGGCGTCCTCACCGGAGACTCCGACGGCCACGCCGTCCGCTCCCTGCTGGAGATCATCGACGTCTCCGGCACCCTCCACCTCGTCGCCCTAGGCCGCCGCATCGACGGCGGCAGCTCGCAGACGTTCGCCGCGAACACCGACTGGCACTCCCTGCTGCCGCAGAACACCTGGGTGCACCTCGCCGCCACGTTCGACTACGACACCGGCAAGATGTCCCTCTACAAGAACGGTGAACCCCTCGACGGCTTCTACACCGTCTCCGGCGACCCCTGGAAGCTGCAGGGCACGCCCAGCCCGCACCTCACCTCCGCCACCGACCCGCGCGGCCTCAAGATCGGCGGCAGCTTCCCGCAGAACACCCGCGAGGCGAACCCCTGCAACTGCCGCATGGACGGCCTGATGTTCCTCGACCGCGCCATCACCCCCCGCGAAGCACGCCTCCAATACCGCATAGCCAAACACTGACCCCCGTCCCGGGCCGCCGGCACGCCCTCCCGCGCGCGCCGGCGGCCCTAACCATGCGCCTATGCCCACCCGCCCGGCCTGTCGCCGAAAAGCAACTCGCCCGCCCTCCCCACTGCGCCACACAGCGAGCGTTCCGGCCAATAGGTTCACGCTGGCCAAAGCGTCCGGGGCCCGCTCCCGGGACTGTCCGAAAGATCGTGTGGGTGGGGTGGTGATCCGGAAGGCTGGGGCCGATGCCTCGGCCGGGAAGGATCA
>NZ_BAAAMR010000118.1:0-27658 GCF_039529375.1 Actinomadura napierensis | reverse complement strand
CCCCCGCGCTGAGCCGCCGCCCCTGCAGCCCGACCTCGCGGACGCCGGGCAGCCGGTCGAGGGCGGCCCGCACCCGCGCCTCGTCCGGCGCCTCGCGCCACTCCAGGTGGACGGCGTCGCCGCGCAGCTCCCCCTTGAGGGCGTCGGGCGTGCCCTCGGCGACGACCCGGCCGCGGTCGACGATCGCCAGCCGCCGGGCGAGCCGGTCGGCCTCGTCCAGGTGGTGCGTGGTCAGCAGGATCGCGAGCGCGTCGTCGCCGGCCAGCCGGGCGATCTCCGCCCACATCGACGCGCGGGCCTCGGGGTCGAGCCCGGCGGTCGGCTCGTCGAGGAACAGCACCCGCGGCCGGTGGACGAGGCCGAGCGCGACGTCCAGCCGCCGCCGCATCCCGCCGGAGTAGGTCTTGACCGGGCGGGACGCGGCGTCCCGCAGGCCGAAGCGGTCGAGTAGCTCGTCGGCGCGGCGGCGCACGTCCGCGCCGGCCATCCCGTAGAGCCGCGCTTGCAGGACCAGGTTCGCGCGGCCTCCGGCGTCGGGGTCGGCGCCGGACTGCTGCGACACGACCCCGATGACGCGCCGCACCCGGTCGGGGCGGCGCAGGACGTCGTGCCCGGCGACGGACGCGGCGCCCGCGTCCGGCCGGATCAGCGTGGTGAGGATCTTGACGGTGGTGGACTTGCCCGCCCCGTTCGGGCCGAGCAGGCCGAGGATCTCGCCCCGGCCGACGGTGACGGACAGCCCGTCCAGGGCCCGGACGTCGCCGGGATAACGCTTGACCAGCCGGTCGGCCTCGATGGCATGCGCCATGGTCGCCTCCATGCGGCGTGACGTGCTCGCGGGGGCGTCCCGGATAGGCTGGTTTTGAGGTCTCGCCGCCGGGCCGCTCCCGCTGAGCGGTTTGCGTGGTGGGTTCTGAGGTCCCGGCGGCGGTGTTGCAGCACCGCCGCCGGGCCGCTGCGATCAGCTCTCGGCGGCACCCCTTTCCGCGAGTTCGGCGATCTCGGGCGGGACGCGGCCGGTGTCGTGGAACGCGCGCCACATCGCGAGGCCCTCCAGCGTGCCGCCGGTGATCTCGCCGAGGAAGGCCCGCACCCAGTCCGCCTCCGCCTGCAGGATGGCCAGGGCGTACTCGGCCTCCAGGAGGAAGACGCGCGGCACTTCGGTCGCCGCGGCGAGCGCGGCGCGGTCGCCCGCGATCCGCTTCTCCAGCGCGTCGAGGCGGCGGGACAGCAGCTCGGCGGTCTCGTCGGGGCCGAGCGCGCCGAGCACGGACAGCCCGGCCTCGAGCCGGCGGTGCTCGGTCTCGGGGACCTCGATCAGCTCCCGCACCCAGTCGGCCAGCTCGTCGCGGCCGGCGTCGGTGATCCGGTAGACGGTGCGTTCGGGACGGGCGCCGTCGCGGACGCTGCCCTCCACCGCCAGGAAGCCGTGCTTCTCTAGGTTCCGGACGACCGTGTAGAGCGAGCCCCACTTGATGTCCATGTCGTGGTCCTTGCCACGCGCCTTCATCAGCGAGGCCATCTCGTACGGGTGCATCGGCCTCGCGGAGACCGTCGACAGCACAGCGAGCCCCAGCAGGTTGCTCACCTTCCGCCGCTTCGCCATGCCATGCTCCTCGTACGCGAGTATTCGCACACGAGTATAAGCAGAAGCGACATAACGCGTCTATGCCTTCTCGGGTCAGAGCAGCGCCGGCGCGAGCTCGCGCCACTGTTCCAGCGGCAGGGCCGCCGGGTCGTCGGTGAGGACCTGGACGCAGACGTGGTCGGCGCCGGCGTCCAGGTGCTCTTGCACGCGTTTGCGGATCGCGTCCACATCTCCGTGCGCGACGATGGCGTCCACGAGCCGGTCGCTCGGACCTCCGCCCGGGCCGCCCGTCATGTCGTCGTCGCCGTAGCCGAGACGCCGCACGCTGGCCCGCTGGTGCTCCGCCGCCTGCACGTAGCCGGCGACGTGCGCCCGCGCGACCTCGCGGGCGCGAGCCAAGTCGGCGTCCAGCACGACGGCCTGCTCGACGCCGAGGAAGGCGTCCGGCCCCATGATCTCCCTGGCCAGCACGGTGTGCTCGACGGGCACGAAGTACGGGTGCGCGCCCCACGTCCGCTCCGCCGCCAGCTTCAGCATCTTCGGCCCGAGGGCCGCCAGCACCCGGCGCGGCGCCGGATCGGCGGGGACGGCGTGCACCGGCACCGCGTCCATCGCGTCGAGGTAGCCGCGCATCATCGGCACCGCCCGCCCGACCGCCGGCATGGCGTACCCGTCGAGGCTGCCCGCGTCCCCGACCCGGTGCCCGCCGAGCCCGAGCAGGTAGCGGCCCGGGAACGCCTCCCCGAGGGTGCGCTCGGCGCCCGCCATCGCGATCGGGTCGCGGAAGGCGATGTTGGCGATCCCGGACGCGGCGGCGATCCGCCGCGTCGCGCCGAGCACCAGCCACGCCTGGCCGACGCTGTCGCGCCCGAACGCCTCGCCGAACCAGATGGCGCCGTAGCCGAGCTCCTCGATCTCCGCCGCCACCTCGCGCACCCGTCCCACCGGCTGCCCGTCGAACGCGAACGTCCAGATTCCGACGCGGCCGAGCCCGTCCCGCTGCATCACATGCCTCCATTTTCCGGAGAACTTCTCCGGTTCTCGTTCGCGGTACGATACGGAGAACTTCTCCATTTGGCTACCCGGGCCGCGACGGCCGAGGATGGGGCGATGACCACGGTGGACGAGACGCGCCCCGGGCGCCCGCTGCGCGCGGACGCGCGCCGCAACCGCGAGCGGGTCCTGGCGGCGGCCCGCGAGACGTTCGCCGAGGTCGGCCCGGACGCCTCCCTCAACGCGATCGCGCGGCGCGCGGGCGTCGGCCCCGGCACCCTCTACCGGCACTTCCCCACGCGGCAGGCGCTGCTGGGCGCCGTCCTCGCCGACCGCGTGGAGCGGCTGTGCGCCCGGGCGGACCAGCTGATCGCGTCCGACTCCCCCGGCGGCGCGCTGTCGGGCTGGCTGCGCGCCTTCCTCGACCACGCCGGCAGCGACCACGGGCTCGGCGGCGCGGCCCTCGCCGAGCCCGCCGACCTCGGCCCGGACTGCCACGCGATGATCCGCGAGGCGGCCGGACGCGTCCTGGCCCGCGCCCAGCGGGCCGGCGCGGCGCGTCCCGATGTGACGGCCGCCGACATGATGCAGCTGGTCGTCGGCGTGGCGCTCGCCACCGGTGGGCCGGCCGGGGATCCCGCCCAGCCCGGCCGCCTCCTCGCCCTCGTCGAGGACGCCCTGCGCCCCTGACACCGCGTCCGGGCGGGTAGGAGAGGGGCGTGGAGTTCTCATCGGCGGCCGACGAGCTGTACGGGGTCGTGCCGGAGGAGTTCGTAGCGACCCGGACGCGGCTGGCGCGCGAGGCCAAGGCGGACGGCGACGCCGCGCTCGCCAAGCGCATCGGCGGCCTGCGCCGTCCGACGCTGTCGGCGTGGGCGGTCAACCTGCTGGCCCGCTCGGCGTCCGACGATCTCGGCCGGCTGCTGGAGGTCGGCGCGCGGATGCGCGAGGCGTGGGGCTCGGGCAGCGGGCTCGGCGACCTGGAGCAGCAACGGGCCCGCCTGGTGGCGGTGCTGCTGCGCCGCGCCGGCGACCTCGCGGGCGAGCAGGGGCGTCCACTGCGCGACCAGGCCGTCCGGGAGGTCGAGGACACGTTGCAGGCGGCCACGGTGGACGAGGACATCGCGGCCGAGGTGCGCGACGGGCGGCTGCCGCAGCCGCGCAGCCACACCGGTTTCGTCCCGGCGGGATTCGCCCTCGCCCCCGAGCCCGCACAGAAACCGAAGACCGAAAAGCAGCCGAAGGCCGAGAAGAAGGCCGCTCCGGCGGAGAAGAAGCCCGAGCGGCCGAAGGTCACGCGGACGAGCGCGGCGCGCGCCAAGCGGGCGGAAACCCTCGCCAGGCGGGCGGACGAGGCGGAGCAGGCCTTGGCGGACAAGGCCGAGCGCGCCGACACGGCGAAGCGGGCGGCGGACGACGCGTCCGCCGTGGTGGGACGGTTGCGGCACGAGCTGGAGCGGGCCACCGCGGAGCGGGACTCGGCGGCGCGGAGGGCGGAGCGGGCCGAACAGGCACGCACCCGCGCGGAGGAGGCGGCGCGGGAGGCACGGAAGGCGGCGGAGGAGGCGCACCGCGCCGCCGAGCGGGACGCCGCACACGGCTGACCGGTGCCCGGAACGGAGCGCCGGCGGAGTGCAGGGCTCCGGTCAGCCCGAGTCCGGGGGTCTGGGGGTCGCCCCCCAGAAACGACACTGCCGGCGGCACCCCGGCGGCACGGGCGGTTTCCGGGATGAAGTAAGTTCCACTAATAGAACGCGATTCGAGAATCGGGGGGCGCGCGGTGACGGCACCGGTGGTGGAACAGGCGGCGGAATGGTACGAACCGGGGGCGCATCCGGTGGCGCCCGGCGTGCACCGGATCCCGCTGGCGCTGCCGATCCCGTCGCTGCACGCCGTCAACGTCTACGTCATCGAGGACCCGGACGGCCCCGTCCTGGTCGACTCCGGCTGGGCGATGCCCGACAGCCGGACGGCTCTGGAAAGCGCGCTGCGCACGCTCGGCCACGGGCTCGACGACGTCGGGCAGTTCCTCGTCACGCACGCGCACCGGGACCACTACTCGCAGGCGCTCGCGCTGCGCGGCTCGTTCGGCACGCGGGTGCGGATCGGGCGCGGCGAGCGGCCCTCGATCGAGGCGTCCGGCGCCCCCCGGGGCGTGCACGCGCGCCAGATCGAGATGCTCCGCCGCTGCGGCGCCGCGGACCTGGCCGCGGAGATCGCCGGGATCCCGCACGACCCGTCCGACGAGGAGTCGCCGCTGACCGCGCCGGACGCCTGGCTGGACGACGGCGAGCAGGTCGCGCTGACGAGCCGCGGGCTGGACGTGTTCGCCACGCCCGGCCACACCCGCGGTCACGTCGTGCTGCGGGACGCGGCGGCGGGGCTGCTGTTCGCCGGCGACCACGTGCTGCCGCACATCAGCCCCTCGATCGGGCTGGAGGCCGAGCCGGAGCGGCGGCCGCTGCGCAGCTACCTGGACTCGCTGCGGCTCGTCCGCGACATGCCCGACACGCTGCTGCTGCCCGCGCACGGCCCGGTGACGCCGAGCACGCACACCCGGATCGACGAACTGCTGGAGCACCACGCGGCCCGTCTCGACGTCGCCGCCGAGAAGGTCCGTGCGGGCCACGGGACGGCCTTCGCGGTCGCCGGGGCGATGACCTGGACGCGGCGCCGCCGCACGCTCGCCGACCTGGACTCCTTCAGCCGGATGCTGGCCGTGCTGGAGATCGAGGCGCACCTGGACGTGCTGGCCGACCAGGGCGTCCTGGACGTCCACGAGGAGGGCGGCGTCCGCCGCTACGCGCCGCGGGCCTGAAAGAGCGCGGGGTCGCGGCCCAGATAGGCCAGAAGCCGGTCGGCCGGGGCGGCGGTGC
The DNA here is from genome assembly GCF_039529375.1 of Actinomadura napierensis. Lineage (NCBI taxonomy): Bacteria > Bacillati > Actinomycetota > Actinomycetes > Streptosporangiales > Thermomonosporaceae > Actinomadura > Actinomadura napierensis. Next base: position 22,201 of record NZ_BAAAMR010000118.1, on the reverse strand, counting down.
CGGGCAGCGGGACGGCGGGGGCGAACAGCCCGCCGCGCGTGCCGTCGGTCACCAGCACCGCGGCGGGGGCGAGCAGCAGGCCCGCGAGGGCGGCCGGGATGGGCCGCGGGTTCCCGGTGGCGCAGCCGATGTCCCACCCGTGCACGGCGAGCTCGATGGCGCCGGTCACGGCGACCATGCACGCGCTCATCGCACACCCGCCGACGGTGACCGGCCGGTCGCCGGCGAGGCTCCAGGCGCCGAGGAGCCGGGCGGCCCCGGACCGGAACCCCGCCACCAGCGCCGCGGCCGGGTCGTCCCATGGCGGGCCGCCGGGCGGCGGCTCCGGGCGCAGCCGGACCGAGCCCGTGTCGACGGCCTCCAGCAGCGCCTCCAGGGAGTCGGCGGTGTGCAACAGCAGTGTCCCCAGGTCCCAGCCGCGGCAGGGCGTCGCCCGGCCCAGCGCCGCGGGCGTGACGTCGCCGAGCCCGCCGAGCGCATAGCCGACGGACCGTTCGAGCAGCGCCACCGTCTCCACCGTGCTCATCCCCGCCCTCGCCTTCCGGGGACCGTCCCCACCTGAACTGACCCCGGTCCGACCGGAAAGTCACCGGCCGGCGGCCCACGAGTTCCGGCGCGGCCGCTGATCCGGGCCCGGGGCGCGGTTCCGCCGCAGGTTAGGATGATCTTCCGAGCCCCCGGCGGAAGGAGCGGCATGACGCTCGCCCCCGAGTCCACCGGCGCCTCCAAGGCCACCGCGGCCCCCGGAGTCGTCGAGATCACCTCGCCCGAGGAACTGCGCGAGCTGCTCGGCGCCCCGATGCGGCGGGCCATCGACAAGGAGCGCGTCACGCTGCACGCCTGGGACCGGGAGTGGCTGGCGCGGTCCCCGTTCTGCCTGATCGCCACGAGCGACGCGGAGGGCGCCTGCGACGTCTCCCCCAAGGGCGACCCGCCCGGGTTCGCGCACGTGCTCGACGACACCACGATCGCCATCCCGGACCGGCCCGGCAACCGCCGCGCGGACGGCTTCATGAACGTCCTGAGCAACCCGCACGTCGGGCTGATCTTCTTCGTCCCGCGCCGTGCCGAGACGCTGCGGATCAACGGCCGCGCGCGGCTGGTGCGGGAGGCGCCCTTCTTCGACGACATGGTCGTGAAGGGCCACCGGCCGTCGCTGGCGCTGGTCGTGGACATCGAGCAGATCTTCTTCCACTGCGCGAAGGCGCTGATGCGCTCGAAGCTGTGGAAGCCCGAGGAGTGGGCGGAGGACACGCTCCCCTCGCAAGCCCGGATCGTGAAGGCCGTCCAGTACACCGAGGAGAGCCTCGAGGAGCTGGAGCGGCACTACGACGGCGCCGTCTACGAGAAGAAGCTCTACCGCGGCTGACCCGGCGCCGCGCCTGCTCTGACGGCTCTGACGGCTCAGGCGGCTCAGGCAGCTCGGGCGGCTCCCGGCATGGAAAGACCCCCGCGCCTTCGCGCGGGGGCCTGCTCTGCGGACGGTCCTGTCAGCCGCTCTTGCGGCGGAACTGGCGCTGGTGGTCGGCGCGCTCGTGCACGCCCCGCACCTTCGAGCCGTTCCGGCCCGTCCCGCCGGCGTTCTTGGCCGCGGCGCCGCGCTTGCGCTCCAGTGCCTCCCGGAACCTGCGCTTCACCTCGTCCTCGTCCTCGCCGCCGTCGCTTCCTGCTGCCGAGTCGGCCATGCGGACCTCCAGCTCTGTAAGGGGCACCCCTAGCCTCACATACCCCGGGGCCGGACGGCGATCCGCACCCGCCCGAAAGATCAACTTGGGAGTTTTCCCCATCAACCGGCCGGGCTGGGACGAACTCTCTATGGTTTGTGATCGTGGAGCCCCAGATCCCGCAGGCCGAGCCCGCGCCCGCCCATCCGCCGCTGGAGTCGCTGGCCGCCCGGCCGCTCCTCGACCGCGACTACGAGGCGCGTCCCGCCGTCTTCTACGAGAAGCTGCGCGCCGAGTACGGGCCCGTCGCGCCGGTGGACGTGCTCGGGGTGCCGGTGTGGCTGGTCATCGGCTACCCGCAGACGCTCGACATCCTGCGCGACGCCCGCGGCATCTGGAGCCGGCGGGTGGAGAGCTGGCGCGCCTACCGGGAGGGGACGGTCCCGGCGGACTGGCCGATGCTGCCGGTGGTCGAGTCCGACAACTGCGGCTTCCGCGACGGCGCCGACTCCACCCGGCTGCGCAGCGCCTGGAGCGAGGGGCTGCGCCCGTTCCAGGACCGCACCCGCCCGGAGGCCAAGGCGCTGGAGGAGGCGGTCCGGCGGTACGCCGACGAGCTGATCGACGTGCTGGCCGAGAACGGCGGCCGCACCGGCCACGCCGACCTGGCGGCGCAGTACGCGCGGCCCCTGCCGCTCATGGTCGTCGGGCGGCTGCTGGGCACCGGCGACGGGGACGGAGGCGGCGACGACGGCCTGATCGTCGACCTGTGGCGGGTGCTGGACGCGGGGCCGGACGCCCAGGAGGCGTCCACCCGGCTGCTGGCCAGGATGGCGGAGGTCTGCGCGGCCCGCACCACCGCGCCTGGGCGGGACCTGCCGTCCGCCATGCTGGCGGCGGTCCCCGACCTGACCGCCGAGGAGCTGACCGGCGAGATGGCGATGATGACCGGGCTGGTCGGCGACGTCACCGGAACGCTGATCTGCAACACCGTCACCGAGGTGCTGATCGGCGGGACCGGCGCCCGCGACAGCATGTCCGCCGGCCTGATCCACGAGGCGATCAACCGGGCGTCGACCGCCAACCCGCCGATGGCGAACCTGGCGTTCCGCTGGCCCCGGTCCGACGTGCGCGTCGGCCGGTTCCAGATCGCGGCCGGCGACCCGGTCATGGTGTCGCCCGCCGCCGCGCACCTGGACCCGGCGTTCACCGGGAACAGCGCGCCCGACGCGATCTACAGCTCCCGGGCGCACCTGGCGTGGAGCGCGGGCCCGCACGCCTGCCTCGGCCGCGACCTGGCGACCACCGTCACGACGATCGCGGTGGAGCGGCTGTTCGAGCGGTTCGCCGGGCTGCGGCTGGCGCTGCCGCCGGACCAGCTGGCCTGGCGCTCGTCCCCGCTGATCCGCGGACTGCGCGCGCTGCCGGTCCACTACGAGCTGGCGGGCGAGCCTCCGCGCCGGGCCGCCGCGCCGTCCGGAACGGGCGAGCCCGCACCTGACACGAACCGGTCCGAGGCGGAGCCGGCCTCTCTGGTGCGGCGCATCCTGCGGGTCATGCGCCTGTCGCAGAGCTGAGCCCGAGCCCGGCTCAGGCTCAGGCTCAGGCTCAGGCGAGGGCGGCGGCCTCCTCGCGGATCCGCCGCCACGCCGCGTCGACGTGGGCGTCGGTGGTGCCGGCGGCGCCGATCGCCACGCGCAGCAGCACCCTGCCGCCGGCCTTGGTGTGGGTGAGGTAGAGGTCGCCGGACGCGTTGAGCCGCTCCATCAGCCGCATCGTCGCCGCGTCGGCCTCGTCGGCGTCCAGGCCGTCCCAGCGCGGGCGGAAGCACACCAGGCTGAGCCGCGGCTCCTCCAGCAGCGCGAACGCCGGGTCGGCGGCGATCCAGGCCGCGAGGCCCGCCGCCAGCCGCACGCCCGTCCGGACGTGCTCGCGCAGCCCCTCGGCCCCGTACCAGCGGATGACCGACCAGAGCTTCAGCGCGCGGAACCGGCGTCCCAGCGGGATCTGCCAGTCGCGGTAGTCGATCACATCTCCGGACGCGGACGCCTGGTTGCGCAGGTACTCCGGCAGGATCGACAGCGCGCCCACGAGCGGTTCCCGGTCGGCCACCCACATCGCGGTGCAGTCGAAATTGGTGAGCAGCCATTTGTGCGGGTTGGTGACGTAGGAGTCGGCGTGCTCGGCGACGCCGTCGTTGATGCCGCGCAGTTCGGGGCAGACGGCCGCGACGCCCGCGTACGCGGCGTCCACGTGCAGCCAGACGCCGTGCCGGCGGCAGACCTCGCCGATCGCGGGCACCGGGTCGACCGCCGTGGTCGACGTGGTCCCGATGGTCGCGCACACCATGACGGGCACGGCGCCCGCGGCGGCGTCCTCGATGAGCAGCGCGTCGAGGTGCGCGGGATCCATGGCCAGGGTCGCCGGGTCGACGTCCACGACGCGGACGTTCGCGGCCCCGATCCCGGCGATCCGCGCGGCCTTCTCCAGCGACGAGTGCGTCTGGGAGCTGACGTAGAGGGTGTGCCAGCGGGTGATTCCGTCGCGTCGGAGGGCGCCGCCGTCCGCGCGGTGCAGGGCGGCGAGGATCGCGGCGAGCGCCGCGCCGGACGCCGAGTCCTGGATCACGCCGCCGCCCGGTCCGTCGCTGCGGAACCGCTCGGGAAGGCCGAGGAGCTCGGCGAACCAGTCGAGCACCCGCGTCTCCAGTTCGGTGCAGGCGGGGCTCGTGGCCCACAGCATGCCCTGGACGCCGAGCCCTGCCGAGAGCAGGTCGCCGAGGACGGACGGGCCGCTGGCGCCGCTGGGGAAGTAGGCGAAGAAGCTCGGGTGCTGCCAGTGGGTGACGCCGGGCATGACGACGCGGTCCATGTCGGCGAGGACGGCGTCGAACCCCTCGCCCTTCTCCGGCGGGTGGGCGGGCAGGCCCGCCAGCACGTCGCCCGGGCGGGCCCGCGACAGCACGGGATAGGACTCGATCGTCTCCTGGTAGTCGGCGATCCAGTCGATGACCTGCTTGCCGTACCGGCGGAACTCCTCCGGCGTCATGTGCGCTGCCACTGCGCGTCCTCCCTGGCTGGAACGGGCGCCGGCCCGGCACGGGGCCGCCCGCGGACCGCCCCGCCCGGAGCCGGGTCACCCGATCATATGGGCCCGAACGAGAATCCGGCGCCCGGCCCGGCTCAGGGGGCGGTTCCGCCGGCCGCGCGGCGGACGCCGTGCAGCTCGACCGTCCAGACGCCCTCCATCACCTCGGCGACCGTGAGGCCGAGGGTCAGGTCCGAGCGGCCGTCCTGGGCCGTCCAGAGCGGGAAGTCGACGCGGAAGGCCCGCTCGTCCGACGGCTCCTGGACCGCGGGCGCCGCCTCGACCTCGCGGAACGCCGCTTCCGGCGGGCTGATCAGGTCCCGCCCGTGCCGTTCGACGGCCGCCGCGATCTGCGCCGCGGTGAACCGGCGCGCCTCGGTCAGCGTCTCCAGTTCCTCGTACTCGCCCCGGACGAGCAGCCCGACCACGACCCGAACGGCGTTCACGCCCTCCTCCGGCAGCATGCGCCACACCGTACCGCGCCGCGGCCCCGATGATCGGCCTGCTGTTTAGACGAGCCCGCCCGGGAACGCTTCTCCCTGTCAAGGCGCAGGGAGGACGAACATGCCAGACAAGAGCGACAAGCACGGTCCCAGGGTGGACGACGAGATCGGCCACGAGACGCAGGGCATGGTCAGCGGCGGGCACTCCACCCACGCCGAGGAGTTCAAGGAGACCGAGCCGTACTCCGATGACGCGCCCTGGGATCCGACCGCGGCGACCGGCGACCCGCGCGAGGGATCGCCGCCCGGGATGAGCGCGAGCGACGTGGAGGGCCGCAGCGCCCTCGCCCGGATGCTCACCGGCGTCCGCTATCCGGCACGCCCCAACGACCTGGTGGCGCACGCCTCCGGCGCGGGCGCGGACGACGACGCGATCGGCGCGCTGGAGACGCTGCCCGACCGCGAGTACGAGAACGTCGCCGACGTCGCCGAGGAACTCGGCTACGGCCGGGAGAACCGCCGCTTCTGACCCACCGCCCGAACGACGTTCATTTGCGGCGAGTCGTCGTTATGAGGCGCCTCATAACGACGACTCGCCGCAACTCAACGGCCGGTGCGGGCGCGCAGGGCGGGGATCTGGCCGCCGGCGGCGACGAGGTCGCGCTGGCGGGGCGACAGGCGGTGCCGGGCGCGGTACGTCTCGTCCTTGGTGAGGTTGCGGACCTCGACCTCGGTGCCCTTCTCCAGGGCGTCGTGGACGCCCTCGATCCGAAGCCGGTCTCCCTGCTCGACGCGGTCGTAGTCGGCGTCGTCGGCGAACTCCAGCGGCAGGATCCCGAAGTTCACCAGGTTCTGCCAGTGGATCCGGGCGTACCCGCGGGCGAGGACGAGCCGGAGCCCGAGGTGGCGCGGCGCGATCGCGGCGTGCTCGCGGGACGAGCCCTGCCCGTAGTTGCGGCCGCCGACGACGGCGTGCGGGCCGGCCTCCCGCGCGCGCTCCGGGTAGCCCTCGTCGATACGGACGAAGGCGAAGTCGGCCAGCTTGGCGATGTCGCTGCGGTACGGGAGTGCCTGGGCGCCTGCCATGAGGATCTCGTCGGTGGACACGTCGTCCCCCACCTTGATCACGACGGGGACGTCCAGGTCGTCCGGCAGCGGGTCCAGTTCGGGCAGGACGCCGATGCTCGGCGCCTTCTCCAACTCGACGCGGCGCGCCTCGTCCTCGGGGAGCGGCGCCTCCAGCATGTCCCGGTTGACACTGGAGCGCTCCGGCAGCCGGACGGCCGGCGGGTCCATGTCCAGGTCGCGCGGGTCGGTGATCTTCCCGGTGAGCGCGGCGGCCGCGGCGGTCTCCGGCGAGCACAGCCAGACGCGGTCGTCGGCCGTACCGGAGCGGCCGGGGAAGTTGCGCGGGAACGTCCGCAGGCTGTTGCGGCCGATCGCGGGCGCCTGCCCCATGCCGATGCAGCCCAGGCAGCCGGCCTGGTGGATCCGCGCGCCGACCTGGAGGAGGTCGGTGGCGGCGCCCATCTTCGTCAGGTCGACCAGGATCTGCCGGGACGTCGGATTCACGTCCAGCGACACGTGCGGATGCACCTGCCGGCCCTTGACGATCGCGGCGACGGACGCGAAGTCGCGCAGCCCCGGGTTCGCCGACGACCCGACCACGACCTGGTGCACCTCCTCCCCCGCCACCTCCCGGACCGGCACCACGTCGCCCGGCGAGGACGGCCGGGCGATCAGCGGTTCGAGAGCCGACAGGTCGATCTCGTCGGTGACGTCGTAGGAGGCGTCCGGGTCGGCGACGATCTCGGTGAAGTCGTCCTGGCGGTCCTCGCCGCGCAGGAACTCCAGGACGCGCTCGTCGGCCGGGAACACCGTCGTGGTCGCGCCGAGCTCGGCGCCCATGTTCGCGATGACGTGCCGGTCCATCGCGGTCAGCGACGCCAGGCCGGGCCCGTGGTACTCGATGATCCGGTTGACGCCGCCGCGGACGCCGTGCCGCCGCAGCATCTCCAGGATGACGTCCTTGGCGCTGACCCACGGCGGCAGTTCCCCGCTGAGCCGGATCCCCCAGATCTCCGGCATCGTGACGTGGATCGGCTCGCCGGCCATCGCCATCGCGGCCTCCAGCCCGCCGACGCCCATCGCGAGCATGCCGAGCGACCCGGCCGCGCAGGTGTGGGAGTCGGAGCCGACCATCGTGGCGCCGGGCACACCGAACCGCTGCATGTGCGTGGGGTGGGAGACGCCGTTGCCGGGCTTGGAGTACCACAGGCCGTAGCGGCGGCACGCCGACCGCAGGAAGATGTGGTCGGCCATGTTCCGCTCGTCGGCCTGCAGCAGGTTGTGGTCGACGTACTGCACCGACACGTCCGTGCGGACGCGGTCCAGGTCGAGCGCCTCCAGCTCCAGCATCACCATCGTGCCGGTGGCGTCCTGGGTGAGGGTCTGGTCGATCCGGATCCCGATCTCGGTGCCGGGCTCCATCTCGCCGCTCACCAGGTGCGAGCCGATCAGTTTGCGGGCGACGTTGCGGCCGCCCGTGCCGTCTACCATGGCCGGTTCCTCCGCTCCTCTCCGGTTCCGGGATCGTCTAGAGGGGGTGGGCGGGCCGTTCCCGGTCGTGCGCCGGACGGTCGGCGGGCCGCCCGCACCAGTGCGCGAGCGCCTCCCGGATCGCCGCCGCCCTCCGGTCCGGCGCGGTCTCGTCACACGCCCACGCGATGTAGCCGTCCGGGCGGACCAGCGCCGTCGTGCGGGTCGCGCCGCCGGCGAGCGCGCAGTGCACCCGCCCGGCCCACCGCTTGGTCGCCAGGTAGGTGACCGCCGGGTCGTTCGCGCCCACCACCAGCACGAACAGGCCGTCGCCGAGCAGCCGGTACAGGCGCCCGGGGGTGCCCGCGACGGGGACGTCCGGGGCGCGCATGCCGGTGAGGCGGTGCGCGCCGCGCGGCGCCGGATAAGCGATGTCGATGCCGGACACGGCGCCCGCCAGCCGCCGCGCGACCGGCCGGACGTGCGTGGCCGCCCAGGCCGCGGCGCTGCGGGCCCGCCGCAGCCACGGCGGCTCGACCATCGCGAAGCTCAGCAGCGCGCCGCTGCCGCGCAGCACCTGCCTGCCGACCGGGTACCGCTCCTCGTGGTAGCTGTCCAGCAGCCAGGACGGAGCCCAGCCGCGCAGTTCGGCGGCGAGCTTCCAGCCGAGGTTGGCCGCGTCCTGCATCCCGGTGTTCATGCCCTGGCCGCCCGCCGGGGAGTGCACGTGGGCGGCGTCGCCGGCGAGGAACACCCGTCCCGCCCGGTAGCGCGGCACCTGCCGCTCGTCGCTGTGGAAGCGGGACGTCCAGCGCGGGTCGCGCATCCCGTGGTCGGAGCCGAGCGCGCGGCGCGCGACGTCGCGGAGCTCGCCGAAGTCGACCGGTTCGGAGTCGGGGGGCTGGTGCCGGCGGTTCCAGGCGATCACCCGGTACCAGCCGTCGCCGAACGGGGCGAGGAACGCGAACGCGTCCCCCGTCGCGCCGGCGGTGAGGACCTCGGCGGGCGCGTCGTCGAGCCGCACGTCCGCCAGCATCACCGAGCGCACCACGGCCCGGCCCGGGAACGGCAGCCCGAGCGCCTTGCGGACGGTGCTTCGGACACCGTCGGCGCCGACCACATAGGACCCGCGCCGCGTCGCGGTCGAGCCGTCGGCCATGCGGACGTCGACGTCCACGCCCTCGGCGTCCTGCCGCAGGCCGGTCACCTCGGCGCCGTGGACGATCTCCGCGCCGGCCTCCAGTGCGCGCCGCCGCAGCACCCGTTCCGTCTCGTACTGCGGCGTGACCAGCACGTACGGGAAGCGGCCCGGGAGCCGGGACAGGTCCAGCGCGGTCGCGCCCAGCAACCGCAGCCCGCCGGCCCGCTCGCCCGTGGCGACCAGTTCGTCGGCGACGCCGCGGGCGTCCAGCAGTTCCAGCGTCCGCGCGTGCACGGCGAACGCGCGGGTGAGGTTGTCGGTCTCCTCCTCGCGCCGCTCCAGCACGGTGCAGCCGACGCCGGCGGAGGCCAGGTCGCCCGCGAGCAGCAGCCCCGTCGGGCCGGCCCCCACGATCAGCACGTTCCCCGTCGGCCTGGGCGGCATGCGGCTCCCCTCTCCGTCCGTGCGCGGGTGCAGCCCTACACCCCTTCCCACGAACGGCGGGTCCTCACGCGCCGGGAGCGGCCTCGGCCGGTCAGCCCCGGCCGTCGGCGCGCAGGATCGAGACGGCCTTCACCGTCTGATAGCCGCGCCACTCCAGCTCGGCGGCGGGCGAGTAGTTGGCGAAGTCGACCTTCCAGCCGCCGTCGTCCTCCTGCTGCGCCTCCAGCCGGTCGAGCTCCGCCGCGACGACGTCCGGGGCGAACAGGGCCCGGACGGGCGTGTCGGGGTAGGGCGCGAAGTCCAGGGGCCGCATCATCTCGTCCTCGAGCCCGCCCGCGACGTGCACGAGGCCGTCCGGCGGGATGCGCTCGCCCAGCAGCGCAATGAGTTCGGCGGCCTCGGGCTCGGTGCCGTGGACGGCGTCCAGCAGCCACAGCGCGAACGCCAGTTCCAGCGCGTGCAGGTCGGTCTTCGCGCGGGCGGTGTCCAGGCAGAAGCGGGTCGCGCGGGCGAGCCACGGATGGGCGGCGACCGCCGGGTCATGGACGGCGGTGCGCTGCGCCATGGCGGCGACCACGGCGGTGATCTGCAACGACGAGACGTCCGGGTCGGCGCCCGCCCAGAAGGGGGCGCACCCGGCCGGATCGGGGACGCGCAGCCCGAACGGGATGCCGCCGTCCGGCAGCGCCACCGCCTGCAGCCAGTCGCACAGCGCCACCGCTTCCGGGGCGGTGGCGGTCGCCGGTTCGGCGAACACCTCGAAGGCGTGCAGGGCCGGGCCCGGCTGGCTCGTCCGCGACCTCAGGTCGGGCTCCAGTCCGTGGCCGTAGCCGCCGTCGGGATTGCGGTAGGCGTTCAGCGCGGACAGCACCGCCTCACGGTCGCCCTCGCCGGTGAGAAGTTCGAAGCGGCGCCGGTCGAGGAGCCGGGCGTGCGTCGCCATGAAGTCGGAGGCCTTGTTCAGATCCATGCCTCCAGCGTGGCCGCCGCCCGCTCGGGCGTCTTGCAACTTTCGGCCATCATCGCGTCCAGGCTCGGCGCGAAAAGGGAATGCGATCTACGGCGGCCCCGTCCTACCCTGACCGCGTGGACGTGATCTTCGAAAGGACCGGAGAGCGCCGGTACGCCGTGGTCATCGCCGGTCCCGGCGGCGCGACCCGCCGCATGGACCCGGCACCGGGCTATGACGAGCACATCCCGCACGACCTCGTCCACTACCTGGCCGAGGCGGAGCTGGGGCTGGCGTCGGGCGTGTTCGGACGCGCCGCGGCGGGCGGCGGAGGGTTCGTCCCGGCGGGCGAGACCGCCGGTGCGCCGCGCGAGCGCGCCCGGGCCCAGCGCAAGCTGAGGAGGAAGGAGGCCGCGCTCCGCCGGAGCGGCCACGAGGACATGGCCACGTCCGAGCGGATCGCGGGCGTCGCGGACGTCGCCTGGAGGCGCCGCGCGGGCGCGCGCACGCCGGAGTGGGCGGCCGGCCGCCCCCTGTCGCACGAGGACGAAGCCAGGGTCCGCCGGATCCTGCCGCACCTGGACCGCGCCGCAGCGCTCTGGCATGAGGTGCCGGTGGGCGGCTCGCTCGCCTTCACCTGGCCGAGCACGGCCCCGGCGGCCCGGCGGGCGCCGTCCTCGGCTGACGCGAGCGGTTAACCCGCGCGCAGGGCGAGGCCCAGCGCGCGGAACTGCTCGACGGGGCGGTGGTAGCCGCGCTCGATGTGGTGGACGCCCCGCAGCGTGGACGGCCCTTCGGCGACCGCCGCGGCCAGCACGGCCGAGAACCCGGCCCGGATGTCGGGCATGGTCACGTCGCCGCCGCGCAGCTTGGTGACCCCGCGCACGACGGCCGAGTGCAGCGCGGCCGTGTCGTGGTAGCGGCACGCGGGCCCGCCCAGGCAGGTGTCGTAGACCTCGATCTCGGCGCCCATGCCCTGCAACGCGGGAACGTACGCGAGCCGGTTCTCGTAGACGGTCTCGTGCAGCACCGACATGCCGTCCGCCTGCGTGAACAGCACCATCAGCGGGGTCTGCCAGTCGGTGGCGAACCCGGGGTGGGTGTCGGTCTGCACCGCGGCTGGGCGCAGCCCGTCCGGCGCCGACGCCATGATCCAGTCGTCGGTGATCTCGAACCGGGCGCCCATCCGGGCCAGCGTGGTGATCGCGGTGACGAGGCGGTCCTGCGGGCAACCGTGCACCCGGACCTCGCCGCGGGTGACCAGACCCGCCACGAGGTAGGAGAACGCCTCGATCCGGTCGCCGGCCAGCCGCGTCACCGCCCCGCTCAGCCGCTCGACGCCCTCGACCACGATCCGGCGGTCGGGCGCGAACGAGATCCGCGCGCCCATCCGCTGCAGGAACAGCGCAAGCTCGATGATCTCCGGTTCCGTCGCCGCGTTCCGGATGACCGTCTTGCCCTGCGCCCGGACCGCCGCCAGCAGCACCGTCTCGGTGGCGCCGACGCTCGGGTAGGGCAGGTCGATCCGCGTGCCGACGAGCTTGGAGGCGCGCGCGTGGATGCCGTCCGCGGCGAGCGTGACCTCGGCGCCGAACGCGCGGAGCGCGTCCACGTGGAAGTCGACGGGCCGCCGCCCGATCGGGTCGCCGCCGACCAGCGGGACGAACGCCTCCCCGGCCAGGTGCAGCAGCGGGCCGAGCATCAGGATCGGGATCCGGTTCAGCCCGGTGAACGCCTTGCCGACGCTCGGGTCGGCCACCGGCCCCGGCACCACGGCGATCTCGCCGCCGGACCGCTCCACCGTCATCCCGATGTGCTCGAGCATCCCCGTGGTGATCCCGACCTCGCCGACGTCGGGCGCGTTGCGGATCGTGCTCGCCTCCGCGCCGAGCATCGCCGCGACCATGTGCTTGCTGACCGCGTTCTTCGCCCCCCGCACGGTGACGTCGCCGCGCAGCGGCCCCGACGGCTCGATCTCCCAAAGCTTCTCGGTCACCCGTGAAGCCTACGGCCGATCCGGACCCGTCAGGCTCGATCGGCCAGAAGGTTCGCCGCGAATCCGAGGAATGCGACCCCGGCCACCTGCTCCAGCCGCCGCCGCACCTCCGGCCGCCGGAGCCGCTCCGCCAGCTTCGCCGCGGCGCCCGACACGACCCAGTACCAGACGGCCAGCTCCGCGAGGTCGATGGCCGTGAACAGCACCGTCGTGCCGAACACCGGCGCCCCGTGCGGCATGAACTGCGGGACCAGGCTCATGTAGAAGACGCCGGCCTTGGGGTTCAGCAGGTTGGTCCCGACCCCGGCCCGGAACGCCCCGAACCTCGTCGCCGCCGCGACGGGCTCCGGGACCGCTTCCTGGACGGCCTCCTTGCGGCGGGCCTTCCACAGCGCCGTCGCACCCAGCCACACGAGGTAGGCGGCCCCGCAGACGCGCAGCACGTCGTAGGCGACGTGGGACGCCGTCAGCAGCGCGGTCAGCCCGGCGGCGGTGGCGAGGCCCCACACGCAGCAGCCGGCGAGGATCCCCGAGGCCGCCGCGAGCCCGCCGGAACGCCCCTGGGCGACGGACGTGCGCAGGACGAGCAGGGTGTCCAGCCCCGGCACCACATTGATGATCAACGCGGCGCTGGCGAACGCGATCGCGGCGGTCAGCATGATCGGATCCTAAGCCCCGCCCGGCACCTGGAGAACGGTGCTCCTGGCGGGCTCCGCGCCGCCGAGGACGTGCTCGCGCCCCCATGCGCCCAGCGGCGCCAGAGCCGCGTTGAGCGAGACGCCCAGGGCGGTCAGCGAGTACTCGACGCGCGGCGGGACCTCGTCGTACTCCTCGCGGTGCACGATCCCGTCCGCCTCCAGCTCCCGGAGGTGCGAGGCGAGCACCTTCTCGGTGATGCCGGGCAGGTTCCTGCGCAGTTCGCCGAAGCGGCAGGGCCGCTCGTTGAGCGCCCACAGGATCAGCACCTTCCATTTGCCGCCGATCACGTCCATCGCCGCGTCGATCCCGCAGACGTACGCACCCGGCCGGCGCCCGGTCGCCATGGCCACTCCCCCACCTGGTCGCTTACCCGGAGGTGCGCACGCACTTCGAAGTGCGTACTTGATCATCTTCGGGTTCGCCGACCAGCCTAATCCGCATGAACCATGACACTTCCGGAAAGCGCCCGATCACCCTGCTCGGCCTCGGCGACATGGGCACCGCGCTCGCCAGGGCGTGGCTCGCCGCCGGGCACCCCGTGACCCTCTGGAACCGCACGCCCGGCCGCGCCGAACCACTCGCCGCCGAGGGCGCCGCGGTCGCCGCGTCGGTGGCCGACGCGGTGGCGGCGAGCGACCTCGTGGTCACCTGCCTGCTCGACGACGCCTCCGTCCTCGCAGTCCTCGCGGACGCCGACCTGGCGGGCAAGGACCTGGTCGACCTCACCACCGGCACCCCCGGCCAGGCCCGCGCACGCGCCGCGTGGGCCGAGGAGCGGGGCGCCCGGTTCCTGGACGGCGGGATCATGGCCGTGCCGCCGATGATCGGCGTGGCGGGCTCTGGCGGCTACGTCCTCTACAGCGGGTCGCGTCCGCTGTTCGAGGAGCACCGCGCCACGCTCGCCGTGCCGGCCGGCGCCACCTTCGTCGGCGCGGACCCCGGCTTCGCCGCCCTCCACGACGTGGCGCTGCTGAGCGCCATGACGGCGATGATGGCGGGGATCGCCCATGCCTTCGCGCTCGTCCGCGACGAGGACGTCCCGCTGAAGGACTTCGCCCCGATGCTCACGGGCTGGCTCACCGCCATGGCCGGATACGCGCGCGGAGTCGCCGAGCACCTGGAGAGCGGCGACTACACCCGGGGCGTGACGTCCAACCTCGCCATGATGGTCCGCGGCAACGCGACGCTCCTGCGCACGGCCGAGGAGCAGCGGGTCAGTCCCGAACTGCTCACCCCTTTCATGGACCTCATGCGGCGCCGTCTCGACGACGGGCACGCCGACGAGGGGACCACGGGAGTCGTCGACCTCCTCGCCCGCTGAGCCCCGCGGCCACTCGCGGCCATACCGAACCGAACACGATTCGGTATGGTGGCGGAATGGCGGACGTCTTCGAGGACCTGGCGGCGGAGTACCGGCAACTGGACGCCGTCCTGGCGGCGCTGACCCCGGACCAGTGGTCCGCACCGTCGGACGCGGCGGGCTGGACGGTCGCCGACGTGGTCCTGCATCTCACGCAGAGCGAAGAGGTGGTCACCGGACCGTCCATCACCGAGGCCGCCGCGTTCCTGCCGTCCACCGCGACCACCGTCGACGGCGCCATGGCGGAACGGGTCGCGGCCGAACGCGGAGCGCCGCCCGGCGAACTGCTCGCGCGCTGGCGCAAGGCCGCGTTCGCCACGCCGGACGCGCTGCGCGCCCACCCGCCGGGCACCCGCCTCAGCTGGGTGCGGACGCCGCTGTCCCCGCGGACGCTGGCCACCACGCGGCTCGCCGAGCACTGGGCGCACGCGCAGGACATCACCGTCCCGCTGGGCATCGTCTACCCGGACACGGCGCGGCTGCGGCATATCGCATGGCTCGCCCACCGGACGCTCCCCTACGCCTTCTCCGTCGCCGGCCGCCCGGACGCGCCGGTCTTCTGCGACCTCACCGCGCCCGACGGAACGCAGTGGACGTTCGGGGACCCCGCCGCGTCCACCCGGATCACCGGCTCGGCGGCGGAGTTCTGCCGGGTGGGCGCCCGCCGCCTCACACCCGAGCAGACCGGCCTGCGCGCCGAGGGGCCGGACGCCGCGGAGGCACTCCGCCTCGTCCGCAACTACGCCGCCTGACCCGTCCGCGCCGTCAGCGGGCGGGGGCGGAGGACGGCATGAACAGGGCGCTCACGGTGGCGATGACGCGGTCGTTCGCCGTGAACGCCGCCGTTCCCGCCGCGAGCCGGCGGCCGACCCGGGTCGGGGTGACGGCGATGTCGACCCAGTCGCCCTCGCGGGCGGTGCCCACCAGGTCGCAGGAGAGGTTGACGGTGATGAGCGGCGTCGGCGGGTCCGTGCGCACGGCGAGGGCGTGCCCGATCGCCACGTCGCCGACGGCGGCGATCACGCCGCCGTGCAGCAGCCCGCGCGCGTTCGTCTTGGGGCCGTCGACGGCGAACCCGGCGCGCAGGGGGTCGACGGCGTGCCGGGCGAAGCCGCCGATCGCGGTGAGCAACGGGCTCGGACGGTCGTAGGGCACGAAGCCCGCGGGTGCGGTGGTCATGTCGCCTCCTGAGGGGAACGGGCCGTGTCGGCAAGGCCGCGCAGCGCCGCGGTGACCGTCAGCCGGAAGCGCCGCTCCGTCGTCTCGGGGGTGCCGCCCAGCAGGCCGGACGCTTCCAGCGAGAGCAGCCCCTGGACCGTGGCGAACAGGCCGATGGCGGAATCCTTGGCGGTGCCCTCGGCGCGGTCCGGGCCGAGGGCGGCGGCGACCCGGCCGACGACGATCGCGTAGATCTCCTCGGCCGCGCGGGCGTCGGCCGGCTCCGGGCGGAACTCGGCGAACGGCCGGGAGAACATCACCTCGTGCAGGTGCGGCTCGCGCCGGGCGAACGACCGCACGGCGAGCGCCAGCTCCAGCACGTCGGCTTCGGGGTCGCCGGTGGGCTCCAGGGCGCGCAGGCCGGCGGCCAGCCGGGCGAAGCCGTCGGCGAACAGCGCGCGGGCGAGCCCGGCCTTCCCGCCGAACAGCTCGTTCACCGCGGCCAGCGACGCGCCCGCGCCGGACGCGACCGCACGGGTCGTCACCGCGCCGGCGCCACCGGCGGCCAGCAGCCGGGCCGCGACCGCCAGCAGCTCGCCGCGCAGCGCGTCGGTCCGCGTCTTCCGCCGTCCCATGCCGCCGACCGTACCCTATTTCAGATCAGTGATCCGAAATATCGCCGGCGACCGTCCTCACCCGGCCGTCGGCCACCGGACGGCCGGGACGGCGGCGTCCTGGGGCCGCGGGCGGAGCGGGACCAGCGCGATCGTCGAGGTCGGGTCGCCGTCCACCGCGCCGCCGACGCGGAGCAGCCCGCGCCGGGTCAGGTACCGCAGGGCCTCCCGGATCTGCTCGGGGGTCGCCAGGAGGCGCCTCGCCAGGCCGGCGCGGGAGTGCCGGCCTGGCGACCACCGCGCGGCGGAGAGGACGTCCATCGCCAGGGGCCCGTAGCGCTTGTCCCCCGGGCCCGCGCCGACCGCCGGACGCGCGCGGGCCGCGAACCGCGGCGCCTCCGGAATCCCGGCCGCCGGCCAGAACTGCAGGAGCCATCGGTGTCCGTCGGATATGCGCCGGCGGAACACGCGCACTCGCTGGAGGCCCGGCCGTGCGAGTTTCAGGCCGCCCGCGAAATCGTCGCCGATCGCATGCGTCAACCCGATCTCGGCGCGGGATGTCAGAAAGGGCGTCTCCATCGCGTCGGACCACCCCGCCGACTCATGCGGCGGCGGACCGTCATGGGCTTCGAGAACGACATGTGCGTGCGGCGCCGCGGTGCCGACGACCCATCCGGCACCACCGGCCGCGACGTCGCCTTTGCCGCGCCCACCGAAGGAGTGGTCCGCCAGGAGCGGCACGTTCAGATGGCGCAGTTCGCCCGTCCCGCCGACACCGGCGGGCCAGAATCCGCGGATCACGAGCCTATCGAATTCGGCTCGATAATCGCCATCCTCATATCTCGCGAGTAGGGTCATGTTCCGGAAGCTAACAGCGACCTCTGACAGAACGGGGTGATGGGTGCGGGGTTCGTCCGATTGCGTTCACTGCGGCGGAACGGTCGCGCCCGACGGCCACTGCTGGGATTGCGGAAAGGCGCAGCCCGCATTCCGCGCCCGCGTCGAGACCGCGTCCGGCGGCGCGGCGGCGGTCAGCGACCGCGGCCTCCGGCGCGGCGTCAACGCCGACGCGGTCGCGCTGACCGGCGCGGGCGCGTGGACGGTCGGCGTCGTCTGCGACGGCGTCTCCGCCGCGCCGCGGACGGAGCGCGCGGCGGAGGTCGCGGCCGAGGTGGGAGCGGTGGCGACCGCCGCCCGGCTGCGGGCCGGCGTCCTGCCGGAGACCGCGCTCACGGCCGCCGCGGCACGCGCGGCCCATGCCGTCGCCGCGCTGGCCGGGTCGGCCCGCGACGCGCCCGCCTGCACCTATGTCGCCGGCATCGCCGGACCGGACGGCGTCTGGGCCTGCTGGGTCGGCGACAGCCGCGCCTACTGGCTGCCCGACGCGGGCCCGGGCATGGCGCTCACCGAGGACGACAGCGGCGCCCACGGCGCGCTGGCCGCGTGGCTCGGTGCGGACGCCGGGGACCCGGCGGCCCAGGTTCGCGGATACCGCCCCGCCGTGCCCGGCCGCCTGCTGCTGTGCACCGACGGGCTTACGCGCTACCTCCCCGACGCCGGCTCGCTCCGCGGAGCGCTCCGCACGTCCGCCGGCGGCCTTCTGGACGAAGCGAGGGCGCTCGTCCAATGCGCTCTGGACGCCGGCGGCCACGACAACGTGAGCGCGCTGCTCATCCGGGTGCAGGCGCTCAGCTCGTCGTGACGGAGCCGCCGAGCACGGCGGCCGCGGCCTGGTGGATCTTCGCCAGCGCGGTCATCAGGTGCTCGCGCTCGGCGGCGGTGAGGTCGGCGAGGACCGCCTCCTCCAGCGCGCGGCGTTCCGCCTCGACCGGCTCGCGCAGCGCGCGGCCCTGATCGGTCAGCCAGAGCCGGACGAGCCGGTTGTCGCGCTCGTCGCGGCGGCGGGTCAGCAGCCCGGCGGCGGCCATCCGGGTGGCCATCTTGACGACGGTGGGCGTGGTGACGTTCACCTCCGCGGCGATCTCACCGGGGGTGCGGCCGTCGCGTTCCCAGAGGGCGGCCAGCAGGTGGTTCTGCCCCAGGTGCAGGCCATGCCGGCGCATGCCCTCGTCGGCGGCCGCGCGCAGCGCCTTGGAGGTGCGGCCGTGCAGGTCCAGGAACTCGGGCATCGGGCCTCCCACGACGATCGATTGACGGCTAATCATTAACCGGCTAGCGTTCCGCGTGTTCATTAGACGGCAAACGACTTCTGGAGTCGCCATGCTACTGGTCACCGGAGCCACCGGGAACATCGGCCGCGACCTCGTCCGCGACCTGGACGCCAAGGGCGCCGACGTGCGGGGCCTCGTCCGCGATCCGGCCCGCGCCGCCGGGCTGCCGGACCGCGCCGAGCGCGCCGTCGCCGACCTGGACGAGCCCGCGACCCTGCCGCCCGCCTTCGCCGGCGTCGAGCGGCTGTTCCTCCTCACGCCCGGCATCGGGACGTCCCAGGCGGCGAACGCCGTCGCGGCCGCCCGCGCCGCCGGGGTCCGTCACATCGTGCTCCTGTCGTCGACGAACGTGCTCGGCGATCCGATGCCCGCCATGGGCCGCTGGCACCGCGAGCGCGAGGAGGTCGTCCGCACGTCCGGCATTCCCGCGACGATCCTGCGCCCCGGCGGCTTCATGCTGAACGCGCTGGAGTGGCTGTCGACCATCCGCGACGGCGGATACGTCCTGGACCCCACCGGTCCCGGCCGGTTCGCTCCGATCGACACCGCCGACATCGCCGCCGTGGCCGCCGCCGTCCTGACCGAGGACGGCCACGACGGCGAGGCGTACGCCCTCACCGGCGACGAGCTGTTCACCGTCGCGGAACAGGTCGCCGTCCTGGCCCGCGCCATCGGGCGGGAGTTGCAGGTCCGCGAGGTGCGCACGCCAGAGGAGGCCGTCCGCGCCCGCTTCCCCGGCGGCGCTCCCCCGGCGCTAGCCGAGGCGCTCGTCGAGGGCTTCAGGCTGATGCGGGCCGACACCGCCGGGTTCCGCACGGATACGGTGAAACGGCTGACAGGACGCGCCCCTCGGACGTTCGCCGACTGGTGCGCCCGCAACGCCGCCGCGTTCCGGCGACCGCCCGGCGCCTGACCCGGGCGCCGCCCGCCGCGGACGGGGACGCCAACGGGATGGGAGGTGCCCAGTGGACGAGACGCCCTCGCCGTCCGGCCTGCACGGGAACGGCCTGGTGCTCCGCGAATGGGCGGACGACGACCTGGACGTCCTGGTCGCGCTGCTGGACGACCCGGCGGTCGCGAACCGCACCCCGCTCGCCTCGCCCTTCGACCGGCCGGCCGCGCGCCGGTACCTCGATCAGGCGCGCGGGGCGATCGGCAAGGGCGAGCGCGTGCAGCTGGCGATCACCACCGACGGTTTCGAGGCGAAGGGCGAGATACGCCTCGACCTCTCCCTCGGCACCATCAGCTACGTCGTCGGCGCGAAGCACCGTGGGCAGCGGCTCGCCTCGCGCGCGCTCCAGCTGATGACCGAGTACGCGCACGCGCGGGCCGGTCTGCCCCAAACGCTGCTGGAGATCGAGCCGGACAACGACCCGAGCATCGCGGTGGCCCGGGCCGCCGGCTACCGGCCGACCGACGCCCCGGTCACCGTCGTCCGGGGCGAGCGGCGGACCTTCACCCTCTTCACCTGGGCGCACACGGCGCCCTGACGGCACCCGGTCAGCAGGTGCTCGACGCCGGCTTGCCGGTGAACCGGTCGGCGAGGAACGTCAGGGCGTCGTTCTGCCGGACCAGCGCCTCCAGCGCATGCTCGCCCACCGCGTCGCGGACGGTCTGGACCTTTGCGCCCTTCGAGCACCACGCCTTGACCACCGCGTCCGCCTGCCCCACCGGCACGATCTCGTCGGTGTTGGCGTGGTAGTCGAACACCGGCGCGGCGGGTGCCGCGGATCCCATGGTGTTCTTCTTCAGCATCGCGGCGACCGACGGCACGGCGAGCGGGTCGGGGACGGTGCTGTAGTCGGCGAGCTTCTTGAACGGGAAGCCCGTCAGCAGGTCGGTGAGGCACTTGTTCCGCGAGTCGCTCAGGGCCTGCTTCCCCTTGTCGTTGAGGAGCTTCTGGATGCCGGCCTCGGGGAACTCGGTGTCGAGGCTGACGGTGGCGGCGGCCTCGAAGCCGGAGAACAGGCCGCCGTCCAGCGACCGCGCCACCGCGGCCGGGTCCGCGGGCGTGCCGCCCATCGCGGCGCCGGCGAGCCGGACGTCCGGGGCGTAGGCCGGCTGGAGCTCGGCGGCCCACCCGGTGGCCTGCGCGCCGCCGGAGTAGCCGTCCAGCGCCCAGGTGTTGGACGCTCCGATCCCGCCGGCGCCGAGGTTCTTCACGGCGCGGATCCCGTCGAGGACGGCGTGCCCCGCCTGCGGGCCCGCCATGAACACCGACTTGGGGCCTTCGAAGTCGGGCATGGCGACCGCCCAGCCCTTGTCCAGGACCGGGGAGGCGAACAGCGTGCCCGCACCGGCTATGCCGGCCCCCGACGAGATGCCGTAGGACGGTGCGCACTGCGTCCCGGTGGAGTCCTCCGCGGCCTGCACCGACACGACCGGCCGGGCGCCGCCGCCCGTCCACGCCTTCTTCGGCACCAGCAGCGTCGTCACCGCCAGCTCCGCCTTGTCGTGCGAGTCGTTGGTGCGGTAGGAGATCTGCCAGGCGTCGGCCGTGTCGCCAAGGTTCCCGGACTTGGGAGTGATCTTGCGGTTCGCCACGACCTGGCCCGGCCCATAGTTTCCGATGTCGGCGGGCGCGGAGTAGAACGGGTCCTGGTCGGGCGGCACGGATCCCGCGGGCGGCGGGTCGTCGGCCAGCGCGGCGCCGGACGCGGCGACCAGCGCTGCGGCAGTGGCGATCGGCAGGAGCAGGGCCGTCCGGAGGGACGACCCGCGCGGCGCGGCGGATCTCATCGAAACTCCAGGGGTGGGAGACCGGGGTCCTCCGACTGTGCTCCGCCCGCTACTGCGTGACTATGCCCCGGCGCCAACATCATCGACTCAACGGCCCGCGCCCCACTGACAAACGCCCGGCTGTGCAAGACCTGCGGTCGCGTCCACCCGCCCAGGAGACGCCGAGCGCGCAAAGCCAACCAAGGACGGCCCATCGCCACCGTGGCGTTCGCTGAAGCGATGGCCGGGCCGGCGCCGCGCGCGCTGAGCAACAGCACCGTCTACCTGTGCGGCTCGCTGGGCGCGGGCCTGGGCGGCTGCGCCATCAACTCCATCAGCCCAGGGACGAACTTCCGTTCATCGCCGGAGCCTGCGTGAGGAAGGACGGTGGCCGCGCCGGTGCAAATGTGTGGGTAGGCACCGGCGCGACCATGTGCCCGGCACTGCCGAACGGATCCGATTCTCTCCCACCACACGTTGCACACGCGTTGCGCCCCCGGGTTGAAGCCATCGCTGCTCCCAGAATCGCGAGGTCGAGGACGGATCATGGGTCGTCACCCACGGGACGGTGTGGAAGGCTGCTGCGATGCCCACTCCAGACGACCAGTGGAAACAGCGGATCGCCGACCTCTGGGCCGCCTTCGACGAGCACGACCCGCAGGCTTTCCTCGCCAAGGTCAAGGACATGACCGACCAACTGCCCGCTGGAAACGCCATCGCAGAGTACGAACTGGCCTCCGCTCATGACTCCATCGGCCACGAGGCCGAAGCCGCCGTTCACTACCGGCGCGCCTTCGCCGCAGGCCTCCCCGCATCGCACCGGCGCCGGGCCACGATCCAGTTCGCCAGCACGCTTCGCAATCTCGGTCAGGCCGACGAGAGCGTCAGGCTTCTCACTGCCGAACGCGATGCCGGCTCCGACGAGTTGGACGACGCCGTGACGGCCTTTCTCGCTCTGGCGCTCACCGACCTCGGACGGGACCGCGAAGCCGCCGCTCTGGCGCTCGGCGCCCTCTCCCGTCACCTGCCGCGTTACAACCGCTCACTGGCCAACTACGCGAAAGCACTCATGAGCCCTTGACCGACTACCCCTGGAAATGCGGAAGGCCCCGCCGAAACGGCGGGGCCTTCCTAAAAAAAAAGTCCGGCGGTGTCCTACTCTCCCACACAGTCTCCCATGCAGTACCATCGGCGCTGAAGGGCTTAACTTCCGGGTTCG
>NZ_BAAAMR010000117.1:0-27697 GCF_039529375.1 Actinomadura napierensis | reverse complement strand
ATCGCCGAGGTCGCCCCGCGCGCGCGGGGCCTCGGGGGCACCCGGCGCGGCCCGCGCTCCGGCGATCCCGGTGCCGGCGGTGCGGCCCGGAGGGGCCAGGAACGTGCTCCACGGGTCCGCGGACCGGATCTGCCTCATCTTCACCTGCCCTGTCGCATGCCGATCATAGGCGGCGCCGGAGCCGGTGCGGCGGAACCGCCGCAACCTCCCCCACGGCGGACGCCGGCGTCCCGCGCCGCGCCCGCCCGTCTCGTCCATGCCCCAACGTCAGCACTTGGACGCGCCGCGGTCGGCTACCGCTCCCGCCATTGTCGCCTTTCCTGGCCGGAACGCGCCATGCCCGCCGGCGCTCCGCTCCAGGCGCCGGTCAGACGTCGATCAGGCGGCGGTCAGACGTCGGTGATGCGCAGGCCCGCGTGCGCCTTGTAGCGGCGGTTCATCGAGATGAGGTTGGCGGTGAACGCCTCGACCTGGCCGGCGTTGTTCAGCCGGCCGCCGTAGACGCCGCGCATGCCGGGGATGCGCCCGGCGAGCGCCTGCACCAGGTCGGTGGCCTCCCGGTCGTTGCCGAGGACGAGGACGTCCAGCTCCATCTCGTCCACCTCGGGGTCGAGCAGCAGCTTGGCGGACACGTGGTGGAACGCGGCGACGACCCGGCTCTCCGTCAGGACGGCGGCGGCCTGCTCGGCGGCGCTGCCCTCCTCGACCGGCAGCGCGAACGCGCCCTTGCCCTTCTCGAAGCCGAGCGGGTTCACGCAGTCCACGACGATCTTGCCGGCGAGCGCCTCGCGCAGCGACTCCAGCAGCGACCTGTGCCCGTCCCACGGCACCGCGACGACCACCACGTCGGCGCCGCCGGCGGCGGCCGCGTTCTCCGCGCCCG
Source organism: Actinomadura napierensis (assembly GCF_039529375.1). Classification (NCBI taxonomy): domain Bacteria; kingdom Bacillati; phylum Actinomycetota; class Actinomycetes; order Streptosporangiales; family Thermomonosporaceae; genus Actinomadura; species Actinomadura napierensis. The sequence continues at coordinate 26,814 of NZ_BAAAMR010000117.1, read as the reverse complement.
AGACGGGCAGGTCCGCGCCCAGGTCGTCGGCGGCCTGCTGCGCCCGCTCCGCCTTCCGCGACCCGATGACCACGCGGTGGCCGGCCAGCGCGAACCGGCGCGCCAGGCCCTTGCCCTGGTCCCCGGTGCCGCCGAGGATGCCGATGGTGAGGCCGCTCACGTCGGGGAGGTCGTAGGGCGTCTTCTGCTGCTGCTCAGTCATGCCGCCGAGTCTGCCAGGCGGCCTTTCCGCGGCTTCGCGGCGCCCTCCCGGGTCGCGCGAAACCGGCGTGGCGCCCGCGCCGCGTGCGGCACCATGGTGCGGTGGACGCCGAGCAGATCGTGATGTTGCGCGAGGTGCTGTCCGCCACCGGCTGGCTGGAGCGCACCCAGGACTTCGGACGCGCCCTGCGAGTGACCTCCCGCACGCCCGGCGGGCTGCTGCTCGTCGGCACGCCCGCGGGCGACCCCTGGCACCTGGCCGCGCACCTGGACGACGAGGCCCGGCTCGGCGACGCCCCGGGCCTGGCGCCCACGCTGGTGCGCTGGGCGCCGCCGCAGGACGCGCCGCCGCATCTGAGCATCGGGCTGTCCCGGCTGGAGGAGGCGCGGCGCGGCGAGACGCTGTTCGTCGTCGCCGAGGACGAGGCGCCCGCACCGCTGCTCGAACGGGTCGACGACGCGCGCCGCGTCGGCGCGACGATCCTCGCGCTGGACGGCGGCGACCGCGACCTGGAGGACCTGGCGCACGAGGCGCTGACGGTCCCGCCCGGCGAGGCGCTGCTGTCGTTCGACGGCGCACAGCACCTGGTGAGCGCCGCGGCGGGCCAGGAGCCCGCGCGCGGCGCCCGCGGCCTGCGGCACCGCCTCGCCAGGCTGCTCGAGGCGGTGACCGGCCCGACCGTCGACTAGTCCGCTAGTCCTCGTTGTCCTTGCGCCACGCCTCGTTGCGCTCGCGCGCCAGCGCCAGCGCGCCGGCCGCGGCGCTCTCGTTCGGGTACGGGCCCATCCGGTCCTTGTTCGGGCAGCCGGGCCCGTGCTCGACCTTCATGTGCTTCAGGCAGAACCACCAGTCACCGTCGTCACCGGCCATCGGCGCTCCTTCCGATCATGGCTCGCGCGGGATTCGTTGCCGCGATACCGCTGACTACACTCCATCACTATGACGACCCAGCTTCTCCGTCCCGGCAACGTCTCGCCCATGCGCAAGGTCCCGGCGCAGATCCCGCGCCCGGAGTACGTGGGGAAGAAGCGGCCGAAGACCGGCGAGCCGGACGTCAAGACACCCGAGATCATCGAGCGGATGCGGGTCGCCGGCAGGATCGCGGCGCAGGCGCTGGAGGAGGTCGGCAAGCACGTCCGGCCCGGCGTCACCACCGACGAGCTCGACCGCATCGGGCACGAGTACATGCTCGACCACGGCGCCTACCCCTCCACCCTCGGCTACCGGGGCTTCCCGAAGTCGCTGTGCACCTCGATCAACGAGGTGATCTGCCACGGCATCCCCGACGACACGGTGCTGCGCGACGGCGACATCATCAACGTCGACATCACCGCGTTCATCGACGGCGTCCACGGCGACACCGACGCGACGTTCCTGTGCGGCGACGTGGACGAGGAGTCGCGGCTGCTGGTGGAGCGCACCCACGAGGCGACGATGCGGGGCATCCGGGCGGTCAAGCCGGGGCGCGCGCTGAACGTGATCGGGCGGGTCATCGAGTCCTACGCCAAGCGGTTCGGGTACGGGGTCGTCCGCGACTTCACCGGGCACGGCATCGGCACCACGTTCCACTCGGGCCTGGTCGTCCCGCACTACGACGACCCGAGCGCCACGACGATCATCGAGCCGGGCATGACGTTCACCATCGAGCCGATGCTGACCCTCGGCACACACGACTACGACATCTGGGACGACGGCTGGACCGTCGTCACCAAGGACCGCAGGCGCACCGCGCAGTTCGAGCACACGCTGCTGGTGACCGGGGACGGCCACGAAATCCTCACCCTGCCGTGACCCTTTCGTCGACCTAGCGTCCCGTTCAGCCAGCGACCCGGCCGGGAGAATCCGCCCTGATGAACGCTCCAGCGCCGTATGAGCCGAGGGTTCCGTCCGACAGCATGCCTCCGGGGCGGGCCGCGCTGAGCGTGACGTGGGCGGCGCTGCCGTTCCTGACGCTGGGGTACGCGACGCCGTTCACGTTCGCGGCGGCGGCGCTGTGGCGGCGCAGCGCGCATCTGCTGGTGTCGTCGGCGGTCTACATCGGCATATTCGCGCTGATGCTGTACCTGCTGCCCGACATCGGCAAGGAGGACGGCACGCAGCAGGCGGTGGGCGTGCTGCTGTTCCTCCTGGCGGTGGTGGGCTGCGGGCACGCGTTCCTGATCCGGCGCCGGGTCTTCGACCCGCACGGGCTGGCGGGCATCGACAACGAGGCCGTCGTGGAGCGGGTGCGGCGGCAGCGGCTGCTGCGCGAGAAGGCGCGGGAGCTGGCGGCGAGCGACCCGGGCCTGGCCAAGGAGCTGCGGATCGGCCGCCCCGACCTGCCGCGCCAGTTCAAGGACGGCGGCCTGGTCGACGTCAACCACGCGCCGGCGGAGGTACTGATGCTGCTGCCCGGCATCACCGCGGAACTGGCGGAGAAGATCGAGCGGGTGCGGACGGAGACCGGCGGGTTCATGTCCGCTGAGGAAATGTCGGTGGTGGCGGGCCTGCCTCCGCAGCTGACCGGCGACCTCGCCGACTACGCCGTCTTCATTCGCTAGCAGGGCGGTCTCCATCTGCTAGCCGGGCCGTCTTCATCGGGCGATCGCGGGTATGTGGCGGGCGTGACGGAGAAGAAGGGCAAGAAGGACACGCGCAAGGGCGGGGACCGGCTCGCCGAGTACCGCGGCAAGCGCGACCCCCACCGGACGCCCGAGCCCGTCCCCGAGGAGAAGTCGCTCCCGCACGGCGACGACGACACATTCGTCGTCCAGGAGCACCACGCGTCGAGCCTGCATTGGGACCTGCGTTTCGAGCGGGACGGCGTGCTGGTCTCCTGGGCCGTGCCGAAGGGCCTGCCGTGGAGCCCGGAGACGAACCATCTGGCCGTCCACACCGAGGACCATCCGCTCGAGTACGCCACGTTCGAGGGCGACATCCCGCAGGACGAGTACGGCGGCGGCAAGGTGCTGATCTGGGACCGCGGGACGTACGAGACGGAGAAGTGGTCCGAGCGCGAGGTGAAGGTCGTCGTGCACGGCTCGCGGGTGTCGGGCCGGTACGTGCTGTTCCGGACGCGCGGCAAGAACTGGATGATCCACCGGATGGACCCGCCGGCGGACCCGGACGCCGAGCCGCTGCCGGAGTCGCTGCGCCCGATGCGGCCCGCGCGCAGGGCCCGGTTGCCGCGCGACCAGGACGCCTGGGGCTTCGAGTTCGCGTGGGGCGGCCGGCGGCTGCTGGCCTACGTGGAGGGCGGCCGGACGCGGTTCACCGACGGCCGGGGCCGCGCGGTGGACGGCCCCGGCGGGCTCGGCTCGCGACTCGGTGGGCGACTCGGCGCCCGCCCGGCGGTGCTGGACGGCGAGCTGGCCGTGCTGGACGGCCGCGAGACCTACATGATCTTCGATGTGCCGCACCTGGACGGGCGGCCGCTGCTCGACGTCCCCTACCGCGAGCGCCGGGACCGGCTGGACGGGCTGGAGCTGTCGGGCCCAAGCTGGCAGACGGCGCCGTGGTACCCGGGCGACGGCGACGCGGTGCGGGAGACCGCCGCCGCGCAGGGCCTGCCCGGCGTGGTCGCCAAGCGCCTGGACTCCCCGTACGAGCCGGGCGAGGAGTCCGGCGCCTGGCGGCTGATCGAGTCGCCCCCGCGCAAGCGCTGAGGCGCTTCGCCCAAGCGCTGAGACGCTTCGCGCGAGCGCTGAGCCTCAGTAGGCGACGGTGATGCGGCGGCCGATCGCCTCGTTCTTCTCCAGCTCGTCGACCAGCGCGACGGCGTAGTCCTCGGCGCTGATGCGGCTGTCGCCCTCGGCGTCGCGCAGCAGGCGGTCGCCGCCGAGGCGGAAGACCCCGGTGCGCTCGCCCGGCTCGATCACCGCCGCGGGTGAGACGTAGGTCCAGTCCAGGTCGCCCGCCTCGGCGCGGATGACGTCGAGCAGCGCGGCGTGGGCCAGCGCCTCCGGCTTGTACGCCTGGACGAAGCCCGGTTCGTCCACGTGCCGGACGCCCGGGGCGACCTCCAGGCTGCCCGCGCCGCCGACCACGACCAGCCGCCGGACCCCCGCCCGGCGCACCGCGTCCAGGACGGCGCGTCCCGCCTCCAGCACCGGCCCCTCGGGGTCGGACCCGTCGCGGGGCGGCGAGATCGCCACTACCACCGCGTCGTGGCCCTCGGCCAGCGCGGCCACGGCGGCGGTGTCGGCCGCGTCCGCCTTCTGCGTGCCCTCGTTGCCGCTGCGGGTCACGCCGGTCACCTCGTGGCCGCGGCGGCGCGCCTCGTCCGCGACCCGCCGGCCGATCATTCCGGTCGCGCCGATCAGCAGGATCCTCATGTCGTCCTCCTCGAATGTCCGTGCCGGGCCCGAAGGTACCCATCGGATACTGGTTACTTCAACGTGCCATTGGTACCCTCTGGAAACCATGAGAGGCGACGCGTTCGATCCCGGCTGCCCGACCCGGCTCCTCCTCGACCGGATCGGCGACAAGTGGTCGGTGCTGGTCGTGCTCGCCCTCACCGGCGGGCCGCGCCGCTTCACCGAGCTCCGCCGCCTCATCGGCGGCGTCACCCCCAAGGTCCTTACCCAGACGCTGCGGACGATGGAACGCGACGGCCTGCTCACCCGCGAGGTCTTCGCCGAGGTCCCGCCGCGCGTCGAGTACGCGCTGACGCCCATGGGGCTGTCCCTGCACGGGCCGATCCAGGCGATCACCGACTGGGCGGAGGAGAACGTCGAGGACGTCCTGTCCGCCCGCGCCCGCCACGACGAACTCCCCGCCTGAGCCCGGAACCGCCGCACCGTATTCCGCATCAAAGGGACGTGGCAACCGCTTCGGCGCGCCGCCGCTGAAAACGATCAGTAGCGGGCTAGAGTCCCGCCCTGAACCGGGCGGCGGACGGTGTGCGGAAAGCGGGGGAACGGCCATGATGGGGAAGACGCACGCGCTGAGCGGCGCGCTGGCGTGGCTGGCCGCGGTGCCGGTGCTCGGCCAGGAGAGGCTGCTCGGCGACTTCGCGGTGTCGCTGTCGCCCGAGCAGATCGCGGCGGGCGCGGTGGTGTGCGCCGGCGCGGCGATCCTGCCCGACATCGACCACCACAACGGGCGCATCGCCAACACCTACGGGCCCATCACCCACCACATGTGCAAGTGGATCGGGAAGGTGTCGGGCGGGCACCGGCACGCCACCCACTCGATCCTGTTCGCGGTCGGCATCGGCTGGGCGATGGACACGCTCGCCACCCACTACAAGTACGCGTGGTGGGCCTGCCTGTTCATGATCGTCGGGTTGGGGCTGCGCGGCGTCGGGCTCGACTTCGAGGGCCGCGAGCCGCAGTCCGCGCTGGCCGACTGCGCGCTCGCGCTGATCGCCGTCTGGCTGATGCACAACATCGACATGAGCTTCGTCGGGTTCGCGGTCACCCTCGGCTGCCTGGCGCACGTCGCCGGCGACTGCCTGACACCGCGCGGCTGTCCGGTGTTCTGGCCGCTGCCGTGGCGGATCGAGGTGCCGCTGGTCCCGCGCACCAACGGCAAGGTCGAGCACTGGGTCGTCGGCCCCCTGCTGATCCTCGGCATCGCGATCCTGGCGGTCCGGTCGGTGCTCGGCAACGTCGCCACGAGCTGGCTCACCAAGGGCTGACCGAACCCGGACAGGGGCCTGGGCAGGGCCTGGGACGGGCCTGGTCAGCGCATGAGGTCGCGGTAGTCCTCGCATTGCGCGCTCCCCCACCCGTCCTTGTCCGCGCCCGGGCCGCTCCACAGCAGGACGTCGCGGATGCCCGGTACGGCCTGCGCGGTGCACGAGATCTGGGCGAGGGCCGCCCGCGACCAGTGGACGCGCCGGCGCGGGACCGCGCTCGACAGGTCGACGGTCAGCGAGCCCATGTCCTGCGGCTCGGACGCGGCCTGGACCATCCAGGCCTGCAGTGGCCGATGGACCTCGGTGTACAGTCCGCGGGCCCTCTCCTCGGAGGTGACCGGAATGCTGAGCTGGCTCAGGGCCAGATAGGGGTGGTCCGGGAGCCCGGGGCGCACGCTCGGCACCACGCGCCCCTGCCACAGGAGGTAGACGGTGATCGTGCCGGCCCTGCCGCGCGTCTCGACCGGGCCGCCCGCACCGATGACCCCGGTCGGCTGCACGCCGCAGGCCGCCGCCGCCACGACGGCCAGCGCCGCCGCGACCAGGCGGGCGAGCCGCTCACGCATCGTCGTCCTCCTCCTCGTCACGCCGGAAGGGCAGCCAGAGCGTGAACACCGCTCCCCCGCCCGGCCGGTTCGCCACGTCCAGCGTTCCCTCGTGCAGGACGGCGTTCTCCTTCGCGATCGACAGCCCGAGCCCGCTGCCCTCGCTGCGGGTCCGGGCCGCCTCCGCCTTGACGAACCGGTCGAACACCCCGCCGAGCAGATCGTCCGGTATGCCGGGTCCGTGGTCGGCGACGGCGATCCGCACGCCCGCGCCGCCTCCCGCGTCCGCGTCCACATCCACATCCGCGTCCGCGTCCGCGTCCGCGTCCGCGGGACCGAAGCCCACCGACACCGGCGGGGCGCCGTGTTCAAGCGCGTTGCCGACCAGGTTCGCCACGATGACGTCGAGCCGGCGCGGGTCCGCGCGGACGAACAGGTCCGCCGGCCCTTCGACCGCCACCCGGTCCGCCCAGCCGCGCGCCGCCAGCGTGCCGGCGACGGCGTCCGCCACGTTCACGTCGTCCAGGACGAGCGCGGCGGCGCCCGCGTCGAACCGGCTGATCTCGATTAGGTGCTCGACCAGCGTGCCGAGCCGGCGGGTCTCCCCGGCCACCAGCGCCGCCGCGCCGCCGTCGTCGGCCGCGTCCTCGGCCAGCACGTCGGTCATCGCGATCATCGAGGTCAGCGGCGTGCGCAGCTCGTGCGAGACGTCCGCGACGAACCGGCGGGAGGCCGCCTCCATCGCGCGCAGCTCGGTGACCGTCCGCTCCAGCGCGGCGGCCGCGTGGTTGTAGGTGCGGGCGAGGCCGGCCAGCTCGTCGCGGTCGCGCTCCCCCACCCGCGTGTCGAGCCTCCCCTGGCCGAGCGCGCGGGCCGCCGCGCCGAGCCGGCGCACCGGCCGCAGCACCCCGCGCGTCGCCAGCAGCGCGAGCAGCAGCGCCGCCACCAGCGCGGCGGCGTCGGCGACCACCAGGACGCGCGCGAACGAACGCAGGTCCGACGCCTCCCTGGCGAGGCTCACCGAGACGAACACCATCGGAGGCGTCGTGCGCTCCGGCTCGTCCACCGTCGTCTGGTAGCCGGTGACCCACGCGCCGACCAGCAGATAGGGGCGGCCCTCCAGGCCGGGCCGGTCCTTGCGCACCAGGCGCTCGAAGACGATGCCGCGCGTCGCGCGCCGCGCGAACTCCTCGCTGACCGGCACGTCCAGCCGGCCCGGCGGCACCACGGGCGCGCCGCCGCGCAGCGGGACCGGGACGGCCGCCACCTCGCGGCCCGGCGCGGCGAGCGCGTTCTCCAGCTGCGCGGCGATGACGGGCTCGGTGTCGGGCGGGATCTGCTGCGGTATCTGCTGGTCGAGCGCACCGCGGACCTCGGTCAGCACCGCGTCCTGCGCGCGCTGCAGCATCAGCCGCCGCACCAGGATGTAGGAGATCCCGGACGCGAGCACCGACGACAGCAGCGCGACCGCGGTGAACGCCGCGATGAGCCGCGCCCGCAGCCCGAACCCGCGCGGCCTCCTCACGGCGCGACGAACCGGTAGCCGAAGCCCCGGACGGTCTCGATCAGCCGCGGCTCGGCCGGCTCGTCCTCGATCTTGGCGCGGACCCGCTGCACGCAGGCGTCGACCAGCCGCGAGTCGCCCGGGTAGGTGTGCTCCCACACCTCGGCCAGCAGGTGCTGGCGGGTCAGCGCCTGCCCGGGCCGCCGGGCCAGCTCCAGCAGCAGGCGCAGCTCGGTCGGCGTGAGCCGGACGTCGGTCCCCGCCTTGGTGACCTTCAGCGACGCGCGGTCGACGACCAGGTCGCCGTAGGCGGCGATGTCGGCGCGGGTCTCGGCGCGGCGCAGCACCGCGCGGATCCGGGCGTCCAGCACCCGCGGCTCGACCGGCTTCACCACGTAGTCGTCGGCGCCCGCCTCCAGGCCGAGGACGACGTCGAGGTCGTCGCCGCGCGCGGTGAGCAGGATCACCGGCAGCGGGTCGCCGCGGCGGATCCGGCGGCACACCTCGATCCCGTCGATGCCGGGCAGCATCACGTCCAGGATCGCGATCTCCGGGCGGCGGGCGCGCAGCGCCTCCAGCCCGTCCTCGCCGGTCGCGCGGGAGGTCACGCGGTGCCCCTGGCGGGTCAGCGCCAGCTCCAGCGCGGTCCGCGCGGACGGATCGTCCTCCACGAAGAGAATGCTCGCCACCTGGACATTATTGGGCTCATCGGGCAGCCGCCCCCGCCGTGTCACAGAATCCGGACATTTCGCGGACAAGATCATGAAGTCCGGTGCGGAGCGTGGGACGCATGATGCTCGACATCGTTCCGGTCCGGCGGCCCGCCCGGCCCGCCCGGCCCGCTCCCCCGCGCACCCGGGGCCGCCGGGCCCTGCCGTGGCTGATGGCCGCCGGGTTCGCCGCGCAGGTGTGCGTGCGGTTGTGGTTCGCCCGCGCGCGGACGGGTCCCGCCGCCAACCCCGACGAGACCGGCTACCTGCTCGCCGCGCGCCTGCTCGCCGGAGGGCACGGCGGCGACATGTCCGGGAACACCTTCTACCAGGGCGGATACCCGCTGCTGCTCACCCCGGCGTACTGGTTCTCGCATGACCCGATGACCGTCTACACGGTCGTCCTGGCGATCAACGCGGTGATCGGCGCGGCGCTGTTCCCGCTCGGCTACGCGGCGGCCCGGCGGTTACGGCTGTCCCGGCGCGCCGCGCTCCCCCTCGCCTGGGGCGCCGCGCTGCTGCCCGCCACGACGTTCTTCGGCGAGTTCGCGCTCGCCGACGCCGTCCTCCCGACCATCGTCCTGGCCTGGCTGTGTCTATGGCAGCGCCCTTGGCGTCAGGCGCTGGGGCGCCTTCCTTCGGCGGGCGCTGCGCGCGATCGCTGCATCGCTCCGGCTCGCCCAGGGGCTCGCTGCGCGATCAAGTTCTCGCAGGCTCGAACTTGGCTTCGCTCGCGATCGCAGCGGCTGAGCTCGCTGGGGGGTCCGGTTCGCGGGGCGAGGTACCTGGAATCCGTTGGTCGGCTGAGCGGGGGCCGGATCGCCCGGGACGTGGGGCTGGCTAGTGGGGTCGCGGCTTTCGCGGCGGCCGTGCACAGTCGCGGCGAGGTCGTGCTGGCGGTCCATGTGGCCGCGCTGGTGGGGTTCACCGTGGCCGGTGCCGTCCGGCGGCGGGGGGCCGTGGTCGCCGCAGGAGTCGTTGGGCTGGCGGTCGTTGCGGGCGGTTACGCGGTGGCGGCGGCCGTCAACGGGCACGTCCGTGCCGAGCTGTATCCGTCGGGGGTCCGGAATCTCGGCGCGATACTCGGCGACCGGCTCACCACGGGCGACGGGCAGGCGTGGGCGCTGTCGGGGGCGGCCGGGCAGGTCTGGTACCTGGCCGTCTCGACGTGGGGGCTCGGCGCGGTCGGGCTCGCCGCCGTCGCCGCCGTGCTGGTGCGGCGGCGGTCGCCCGCGGCCGACCGCGCGATGGCGGCGTTGCTGCTCACCCTGACGTTCGGGATCGCGTACGCCTCGTCCGCCGCGCTCCCGGACGAGCATCGCGTCGGCAACTACGCGTACGGGCGGTACCTGTCGTGCGTAGCCCTGGTCTACGCGCTGGCCGGTGGAGCGGTGTTGATACGGACGAGTGCGCGCAGGGCGGCGGCGCTGGTCGCGGCCGCCGCAGTGATCACCGCTGCGACGGGCCTGTGGGTGGACCGCTACGCGGGTGAGCGGCTGCGCACCTACAAGTTCATCGGGTTCGACTTCCCCGAGACGTCGTTCCTGACCGGCGACCGCGGCGCGCTGCATCTGACGGCGGCGTCGCTCGCCGCGCTGGGGCTGCTCTGCGGGTTCCTCGTGCTGTCGCGGCTGCCCAAGGCCGGGATGGTCGCGGCGGCCGGCGCGCTGGCGGTGACGAACCTGGCGGCGCTCGCCTTCCTGTTCGGGACGGTGCCGGACCGGGTCCATCCGGCACCGCCCCTGCCGGGAGCGCCGGCGGGCGGCGTCGCCGCGGACGCCTCGCTCAACTGGGCGGTCCGGACGATGCTGATCCATCCGGTGTGGTGGACGCGCGTCGGCCGCATCGACGTCCGCCGCGAACGGCCCGCACCCGGGGTCTGCACCGTCGTCGTGGGGCAGCCGGACGGGACGTCCCCGGACGCGACCTGGCCCGCGCACCCGGCGGGCTGGCGACCGCACTCGAACCGGTCGTGGTCGATCGGCTGGATCGCCTGGCACGACCCGTCCTGCGATCAGTAGCGGGTGACCAGCGCGATGCGGTCGTGGTCGACGAGGAAGCCGTCGGACACGAACGTCACCTCGCCCCCGTACTCCAGGGCGGTCTCGATGACGTCGTCCACGACGTCGTCGACGACGTCCGCGCCCTTGAGGACGCCCGGCATGCCGTCGACCGGGACGAGTTCGCCGTCGGTCCGCACGGCGGGCGCGTAGTAGCCGCGCTCGACCACCAGGTGCTCGCCGCGGCCCTCCTCGACCAACCGGGAGACCTCGGGCAGCCCGCCGGCGTAGCGCTGGATGCTGCGCGCCGCCTCCAGTTCGGACAGCACCCCGACCTCGCGGAGGTCCTCGTAGGCGTGCAGGGCGGGACGGGCCGCCTCGACGAGGGTGCTCGGCGCGGCGCCCTCGTAGCTGCCGTCGACCCGCCCGGCGGCGTGCAGGTGCGGCCCGGCGGCCTCGTCGAAGAACGCCTGGTGGCGGGTGACGCCGGCGACGATGACGGGGCGGCGGTCGCGGACCAGGACGCGGCCGAGGGCGGCCGCGGCGTCGCGCGCGGCGCGCCGGTGCGGTTCGTCCGCGCTGTCGCGGGCGCTGCGCCGGTCCATCCGGCCCGAGCCGGCCTCGTCGACCGGTTCGGGGGCGATGGGGAAGCCGTCGCGGACGTGCTCGGTGAGGTCCTCGTGCTGCCCGTCCCACAGCCGGGTGCACTGGTCCGACAGCGACAGCAGCCAGTAGCGGGGCGCGCGGGTGTAGGCGGCGACGAGGTCGCGGGTGGCGAACCCGGTGTCGACGACGACGCGCTCGTCGACGGGCTGGCTGATGGCGAACGCGTGGTGCTCGCCGTCCGGCGCGGCGAACAGGACCAGCCCGTCCGCGGCGTGCCGCAGGTCGATCTCGCCGGCGGCGCGTTCCAGCGCGTGCACCACGTGGTCGGCGGTGCCGCCGGTGACCCGGACGTCCTCGTGCAGCCGGCGGCGCGCCTCGGCGAGCAGGTTGCGGAGCCGGATCGGGTCCTGGCGGTTGCCGGGCGCGGCCCGGTGCGTCGGCATCAGCACCGAGACGGCCGGATAGCTGCGGGGCTTGCGCAGTTCGGACAGGGTCGAGGCGTCCATGATCCCCCGATCGTCGCCGTTCGCATCTCTTGCCTCCGTTCTAGCTACTCGCAGGTAAACGAGGTGTAAGCGGCGATTGAGGATCCGGCGGGCGCTTTTTAGCACAGCCGTGTTATCTTGGCTTAATTAGCACGGCCCTGCTACATCCTCGGCACTTCGCCGGCGCACCCCGGAGGCGGCATGACCCTCACCCGAACCGGCCCGACCGACCCCCCGCGCACCCCCGGACCCGCCTGGCCGCTCCGGCTGCTGCGCGAGCGGAGCGTCCGGATCGCGCTCGCCTGCTGGGCGGCCGCCAACGCCGGCGCGGTGGCCATCGCGGGCGGGACGCTCCCCTTCGACTGGCCCATGGTCCACGACCAGGCCACCGGCTCCCGGCTGTTCGAGTTCAACGTGCGGTTCGTCGAGGTCTTCGCGCTGATGGGCGTCGTGTACTGGCTGACCCGCAAGCGCGCGATCCCGCACCAGGCGTCGCGGGCGCCCGCCCGGCCGGCCGCACTGCGCGAGACGCTCTGGCTGACCGCGTACGGCGTCGCCGGGCTGATCGGCGGCTACGCGCTCGGCCGCGGCCTCGGCTACCACCCGTTCTCGCTGCACCTCGACGGCTCCATGTACGGGACGCACGACCACGTCGTCCCGGCCGAGGCGATCATCTGGGCGGCCTACTGCCTGGTCGTGTTCGCGGTCGTCCCGCTGCTGTTCTTCCTGCGCCGGCACCCCGCGCGGTCGCTCAACCTCGTCTCGTCCGACCGGCGCGGCGACACGAAAGTGATCGTCGTGGTCTTCGCCATCGAGGCGACCGTCCAGTACCTGGCGATGCATCCGGAGATGTTCCACCTGAGCGCCCGGCAACTGGCGACCGGGCTGCCACTGACGTTCGCCCTGTACCTGGCCGGGGCCGTGCTGCCCGCGATGGTGTTCGTCTACTGCATCCTCGTCCCGCGCCTCGCGCTGCTGACCGGCTCGACCGCGACCACCGTCATCCTCGGCGGGGTCGCCTACGCGGCGCTGCACGTCTGGGACGGCTGGACGCTCTGGGGCACGCCCTCGAACGCCGCCCTGTCGGTGATCTTCCTGCTGGCCACCTACTTCGGCCCCGGCATGTTCAAGACCTGGGCGACCGTCCGGACCGGCAACGCGTGGGTGCACGTCTGGGCGTACCACGCCTTCGTCCCGCACACGATGATGAACACCCCGCTGATCGTCCGCATCTTCCGGCTCTGATCACGGCCGGGCGCGCAGGCCGTCCAGCACCACCCGGGTGACGGGGTCGCCGGCGCGGGCACCGGGGCGGCAGACGGCCATGCTGATGATCTCGACCACCTCCGCCGGGCCGATGTCGCGCCGGACCGCCCCCTCGTCCTGCGCCGCCGCGGCGAGCTTCTCCAGCAGGGCGTCGACCTCCGCCTGGAGCGCCAGCCGCTCCGGCGGCGCGGGGCCGTCCCCGGCGAGGGACTTGATCAGCGCGAACGGCTCGCCGGCGCAGTGCTCCACGGCCAGTGCCAGGACGTCCCAGCGCGGCATTTCCCGCTCCCGGACCTCGGTGATCCGGTCGCGGAACCGGGCCAGCGCGGACACCGCGATCTCCTCGACGAGGGCGCGCCGGTCCGGGAAGTGCCGGTACAGCGTGCCGACGCCGAGGCCGGCCGCGCGGGCGATGTCCTCCATGCTCACCGCGCATCCCCGCGCGGCGAACAGGTCCAGCGCGGACGCGACGATGCGCTCGCGGTTGCGCCGGGCGTCGGCTCGCACGGTCCCCTCCTCGGTTCAAGCGGAACTTCGGGTTCAGGTTACTCTGTCCCCGTAAGCAGAAGCGGAACATCATGTTCATGTTAGGAGCGGTCCATGCGCATCGGAATGTTCGCCCTCGCCGCGGGGGCACCGCTGGACGACGTCGTCGCCCGGGCCCGGCTGGCCCGCGACGCCGGGCTCGACAGCGTGTTCTTCGGCCACGTCCCGTCCTGGGACGCCCTCATGGTCGCCGCGCTCGCCGGCCGGGAGGCGCCCGGCCTGGAGGTCGGCACGGCGGTCCTCCCGACCTGGCCCCGGCACCCCCTCGCCCTGGCGAGCCAGGCCCTCACCGCGCAGGCGACCGCCGGCGGGCGCTTCACGCTCGGGATCGGGCCGAGCCATCCGCCGGTCATCGAGGGCGCGCACGGCATCGCCTACGAGCGGCCCGCGCGGCACGTCCGCGAGTACCTGTCGGCGCTGCGCCCGCTGCTGCGCGGCGAGGACGTCGAGTACCGCGGCGAGACGCTGACCGCGGTGGGGACGGTGGACGCGCCCGGCGCCACCCCGCCGCCGGTGATCATCTCCGCGCTCGGCCCGGCGATGCTCCGGGTCGCCGGCGAACTCGCCGACGGGACCGTGACGACCTGGACCGGCGCCGCCGCGATCGCCGACCACATCGTGCCGTCGATCACCAGGGCCGCCGAGGCCGCCGGACGCCCCGCGCCGCGCGTGCTGGCCGGCGTCGTCGTCGCGCTCACCACCGACCCCGACGGCGTCCGCCGGAAGCTGGCCGAGCAGTTCGGCGGCGCGTCGGCGTTCCCCGGCTACCGGGCGATCCTCGACCGGCAGGGGCTGTCCGGCGTGCACGAGACGGTCGTCGCGGGCGACGAGGCGGCGGTGGAGCGGGAGCTGCGCCGCTTCGCCGACGCCGGCGCGACCGACCTGCTGATCAGCCCGCGCGGCGACACGGCGCGGGTGCTGGAGTTCGCCGCGTCGCTGCGCCGGCCGCCCGTCACAGCGACTCGCGGAGCTCCCGCTTGAGGATCTTGCCGGCCGCGGAGACGGGGATCTCGTCCACGAAGCGGACCTCGCGCAGCTTCTTGTAGTGCACGACGGCCGCGTTGACGTACTCCATCAGCGCGTCCGCGGTGACCTCGCCGGAGCGGACGACGAACGCGGTGGGCAGCTCGCCCGCCTTCGGGTCGGGGCGGCCGACCACGGCGGCGCCCGCGACGGCCGGGTGGGCGAGCAGCTTCTCCTCCAGCTCGCGCGGGTACACGTTGTAGCCGTTGTAGAGGAGCATGTCCTTCTTGCGGTCGACGATGGTGAGGTAGCCGTCCTCGTCCAGCACGCCGACGTCGCCGGTGCGCAGCCAGCCGTCCGGGCTCAGCACCGCCGCGGTCTCCTCGGGACGGTTCAGGTAGCCGGTCATGACCTGCGGGCCGTGCACGCAGACCTCGCCCTCCGCGCCGGGCGGCAGGCCGGGGGCCGACTCGTCCACCGACGCGGCGTCCGCCGCGACGATCTTCAGCCGGACGTCCGGGACCGCGACCCCGACCGTGCCGATCCTGCGCACGCCGGACCGGTGCGTCGGGTTCGCGGTCGCGCCCATCGTCACCTCGCTCAGCCCGTACGCCTCGACGATCACCGCGTCCGGGAAGGCGTCGTGCAGCCGGGCGAGCATCTCGTGCGACAGCGGCGCGGCGCCCGACCGGATCCCGCGCACCGACGACAGGTCGCGGTCGGTGAACGACGGGTGGGCCAGCAGCGCGGAGAACATGGCGGGCGCGCCGCCGAGCGCGGTGGCGCGGAACTCCTCCATGTCGGACAGGAACGCCGGGACGTCCAGCCGCGGATGGCTGACGATCGTGGTACCTCCCATGAGCTGGGAGTTGAGGTAGCCGACGGTGCCCATCGCGTGGAACCAGGGCGCGACGCTGACGATGACGCCCTCGCCGAGCGGCGTCGGGTACTCGCCGTCCGGGCCGACCGACCGGAGGGTCAGGCCGCCGTGGCCGTCGAGCTCCGGCACCGATCCGGTGCCGGAGCAAGCGAACTGGAGCGTGTTCACCACGACGTTGCGGTGCGGGAGCATGACGCCCTTCGACCGGCCGGTCGTCCCGCCGGTGTAGGCGATGTGCGCCAGGTCGCGTCGCACGTCGATCTCGACCTCGGGGAACTCCTCCGGCTGCCCCGCGCCGACCTGCTCGAACGCGACCCCGCACCCGGCGAACGCGCCGCCGCACAGCCCCGCCACGTCCGCCGGGCCGCCGCCGGAGCCCGCGACCACCACCGTGCGGACCTTCGTGCGGTCGAGGGCCTCCGCGACCGATCCGGCGAGCAGGTCGAGCGTGACGACGGCGACCGCGCCGCAGTCGCCGAGCTGGAAGGCCAGCTCGTCCGGCGGCAGCAGCGGGTTGCACGGGGAGAACGTCGCGCCCGCCAGCAGCGTCCCGTAGTAGGCGATCGCGAACTGCGGGACGTTCGGCAGGTGCAGCGCCACGACGTCGCCGCGGCCGACGCCGCGCGCGATCAGGCCGTGCGCGAACCGGGCCGACGCGCGCGCCAGCCCGGTGAACGACAGGTCGCGTCCGGCGTGGTGCAGGGCCGTCCGGTCGCCCCAGCGCCGCGCGGCGCCCGCCAGGATCGCGCCGACCGGGACGTCCGGGTAGTCGAGCGAGTGCGGCACACCGGCGAACCAGTGCGGGGTGGTCCCGGAAGACGTCGCGCCCATCGTCGTCCCTTCTTGGAGGCTCGTTCTAGAATCTCGTTCGTCCACTCTAGGAGAGCCGGCCACCGGAACGGCACGGCAGGTCAGCCGGGGGTGATGAAGCCGGTCTCGTAGGCGAAGATGACCGCCTGCGTGCGGTCGCGCGCCTGCAGCTTCGCCAGGATGTTCCCGACGTGCGTCTTCACCGTCTGCGGGCTCACGAACAGCTCCGCCGCGATCTCGGCGTTGGAGCGCCCCTTGGCCACCAGCCGCAGCACGTCCGCCTCCCGCTCGGTGAGCCGCTCGTGCCAGCGCGCCGCCCGCCCGCCGCCGGACGGCCCCGCGTGCGCGGCGGCCAGCTCCCGGATCGCGGCGGGGAACAGCAGGCTGTCGCCGCCCGCGACCATCCGGATCGCCTGCAGGATCTCCTCCGGGCGCGTCCGCTTCAGCAGGAACCCGCTCGCGCCCGCCTTCAGCGCGTCGTAGACGTACTCGTCGTTCTCGAACGTCGTCACCACGATGATCTTCGGGGGCTCGCGGACCGTGTCCAGGATGCGGCGGGTCGCCTGGATCCCGTCCAGCCGCGGCATCCGCACGTCCATCAGGATCACGTCGGGGCGCAGCCGCGCCACCGCGTCCGGCACCTCCGCGCCGTCGGACGCCTCGCCGGCCACGGCCAGGTCGTCCTCGGCGCCGATGATCGCCGCCAGCCCCGCCCGGATCAGCCGCTCGTCGTCGACCAGCAGCACCTTGATCGTCATGTCCCGGACCCTCTCACGAATACCCGCCCGCGCCTGGACCCCCGCCGGGCACGGCCGCTCACTGGACGGTGGTCAGCGGCAGCGACACGTGCACCCGCCAGCGGTCGCCGTCCGGCCCGGCGGTCATCTCGCCGCGCAGCACGGTGACGCGCTCGCGGATGCCGCCGAGCCCGCGGCCGCCGCCGTGGCGGGGCCCCGCGCCGCGCGCCCCCAGCGGATTGCTCATCTCCATCTCCAGCCGTTCCCCGGCGACGCCGAGGCGCAGCCGCACGGGCACCTTGCCCGCGTGCCGCAGCGCGTTCGTCAGCCCCTCCTGGACGATCCGGTACGCCTCCCGGGAGACCGCCGCGGGCACCTGCTCGACCTGCGGGTCCACCTGCGCGTCGAGGCTGACCCCGGCCAGCCGCGTCTGCTCCAGCACCCGGCCGAGGTCCTTCAGCGTCGGCTGCGGCGCGGGACGGGACCGGTCCTCGCGCAGCAGCCCGAGCACGTGGTCGAGGTCCTCCAGCGCCGCGCGCGCCGACTCCTCGATCGCGCCCAGCGCCTCGCGGGCGAACCCGGGGTCGGTGTCCAGGACGCGCCCGGCCGCGCCCGCCTGCAGCGTCACCACGCTCAGCGCGTGCCCGACCGAGTCGTGCAGCTCGCGCGCCAGCCGGTTGCGCTCGGCGAGCCGGACCGCCCGCGCCTCCATCTCGGCGAGCCGCTCCGCGGCGGTGGGCCCGAGGAACCGCGGCGCCAGCCGCGCCAGCAGCGCGCCCGACGCGACGATCAGGGCCAGCAGCACGGCGACCGCGGCGATCCCGGCCGGCGGCGCCGCCCACTCCCCCCACGAGCCGGGCCGGGCCCACGAGCCGAGGAACCGCTCGTCCCAGTCCACCAACGGCGACATGACCAGCACGAACGCGATCGGCGGCACGGCCAGGCTGAGCCCGCTGACCACCACGCCGGCGAACAGGTGCAGGGTGAACCAGGCGCCGGCCCGCATCCGGCTCTCCCGGCTGCCCGCCGACCCGGGCACCAGCTCCGCCGCCGGCCCCTTCAGCAGCTCCTTGGCCAGCGAGCTCTCCAGCAGCCGCACCGTCGGGACGAGCCCGGTCACGAACGTGGCGGCGGCCGGGAACAGCAGCAGCATCAGCACGACCGCGACGGCGCCGTCGCCGGGGACGAACGGGGCGAGGCCCATCCCGAGGAACCAGTACGGCATGAGCAGCGCGCCGCCCACCACCAGGTGGGACCAGCGCCGCCATGTCGTCCGCTCGATCAGCGGGCGCAGAACACCGGACACGCCTCAGATCCTGGCAGAACGCCGCCGCGGGGCACTCCCCCGCGCGACCGGCACCGGCTCCCCCGCGCGGGGGAGCCGTGCGGCCGGGTCACGGCTCCGGCTGGTCCGCGGCGGGCTCGGCGGCGGGGCCGGCGGGCCGTCCCGCGCGCCCGCCGGCGAGCCGGTCGCGTTCGGCGAGCTTGGCCAGCCGCGCGTTGTAGGCGGCCAGCTCGTCCTCCTCACCGCCGACCTCGCCGCGCGCGGTGCGCTCGGCGGCGCGGTCGGCCTTGCGGTCCATCCGGCGGGCCTGCCGCTGGTCGTCGGCGTACCACTGGAACGCCATCACCAGCAGGACGACGAAGGTCGGCACCTCGCCGAACGCCCACGCGATCGACCCGCCGGTGTGCTGGTCGTGCAGGATCGTGGTGCCCCACGGCGGGTTGACGGCGTTGTACCAGCCGGGCGCGAGCGCCTGGTTGATGTTCATCAGCGCGATGCCGAAGAACGCGTGGAACGGCATGGTGACGAACAGCAGCAGCAGCCGCATCGGGTGCGGCAGCTGCCGGGGCGCCGGGTCCACGCCGAGCAGCACCCAGAAGAACAGGCAGCCGGACGCCAGGAAGTGCACCATCATCGCGATGTGCCCGAGGTGGTCCCGCATGAGGTCCTCGAACAGCGGCGTGAAGTACAGGGCGAACGTGCTGCCCATGAACAGGATCGTGGCGAACGCCGGATGCGCGACGAACCGGACGAACCGGCTGTGCAGCATCACGGTCAGCCATTCCCGCGGGCCGCGGTCGCCGCGGACCTTGGCGGGCTTCAGCGCGCGCAGCGCCAGCGTGGTCGGGGCGCCGACGACCAGGAAGATCGGCGTCAGCATGTTCAGCACCATGTGCTGCGCCATGTGCACGCTGAACAGGAGCGGCGCGTACCGGGCGACGCCCGTCTGGGTCACGACGACGATCGTCAGCAGCCCGAAGAACCAGGAGACGGTGCGGCCGAGCGGCCAGGCGTCGCCGCGCCGCCGCAGCCGCAGCACACCGCCCAGGTACAGCCCGCCGAGCACGATGACCAGGACGGCGAAGAACAGGTCGAAGTGCCAGAGGGTCGCCAGCCGATCCAGGTTGATGTGCGGCGGCATGTCGAAGCCGAGCTGCGTCTTGATCGCCGACTCGGTGCCGGTCACCGGCGGCGGCGCGGTGCGGGCCAGCGCGACGGCCAGGCCCATGGTGGCGGCCATGACGGCGGCCTCCACGGTGGCGAAGCGGGCGAACGCGCGGGGCCGGCGGTCGTGCAGCGCCGGCAGCGTCCGCTCGCGGTGCCACCAGCCGAACCAGCCGAGCACCGCCCACGCGACGATCTTGCCGAGCGCGAGCCGGCCGTAGTCGGTGGTGAGCAGCTCGGACGGGTCCGGCAGCCGGGAGATCACGTTGACCAGCCCGCTGGCGCCGACGGTGATATAGCACCACAGCGCCATCCGGCTGTACCGCTCGGCCATGATCGGCAGCTTGCCGCGGCCGAGCAGCGCGTGGGCGCCGACGATCGCCAGGCCGCCGACCCACGGCGCGACCGCGGCCACGTGCAGCGCGACCCCGGTGACGGCGACCTCGTGGTTGGCCGACGACGCCGAGTGCCCGGTCAGCGGGGGCGGCAGCAGCGCGACCCCGGCCATCGCCAGCAGCGCGAACGCGGCGGCGGGCGTGGTCGTGGTGCGCGCCAGCAGCGCCACCACCACGGCCAGCAGCACCACGATCATCAGCGCGGTGCCCTGCTCCAGCGAGCCGACGTAGCTGCTCAGCTCGTTGCCGCCGACGACGTCGGTGACCGGCTGGCCGAGCACGTCGGCGACGGTGAACACCAGCGTGGCCGCCGCGGCGGCGGCCCACCCGGCCGCCAGCCAGGACGCCGCGCGCAGGTAGCCGACCGAGTCCCTGGACAGCCGCGCGGCGTTCCGCACGCCCTCGATGGGCAGCAGCGCCGAGCCGGCGAGCAGGGCGCCGATGGTGAGCGCGGACAGCAGGTCCATCACCGTCCGCGACACCGGCAGCCCCCACCGGGTGGCCGCGCCGGCGTCCCCGATGCCGGGGATGACCTGCTCGGTGACCGCCCCGCCGAGGACGAGGGCCGCCACCAGGACGACGGCCGCGGCGGCGACCGCCCCCGCGGCGGCGCGCAGCACCCGCAGGCCGCCGTCACTCATTGCCGACCTCACTCACTGGCGTTCCTCACTCACTTGAGACGGTCGCCCGGTGTGCGCGCCGGTGGGTACTTGCGCTGGGCCCGCCGGACGATCAGGAAGCCGATCCCGATCCCGACCAGCGCGCCGACGCCGATCAGCACCCACGTGACCGCTCCGGAACCGCCGTCCTTCTTACCGTGCCGCTCGCCGTCGGCGGCGTCGGCGGCAAGGGCGGTGGCGCCGGCCGGGTCGGCCGCGCCGGACGGGGATGCGCCGCCGTGCGCGTCCGCGAGGACCGTGCCCGCGGCACCGCCGCCGGCCTGCCGCGCTTCGGCGGAGGCCGGGAGGGCGGTCAGGCCGCCGAGGGCGGCGGCCAGGACGGCGACGAGACCGAGGCGGCGCAGGGACCTGCGGGACGTGCGGGTGCTCATGGGGCGGCCGGGTCCTCTACGTGGGATTCAGGGCCCTTCTAGGGTACTGACGCGGCGCCGATGGCCCGTCCGGGGTCGCCTAAGCCCGTCCGTGCCGCCGCAACCGCGCGGTCGGAACCCGGTCAGAGGGCCGTCAGCGCGTGATCGCGGCCGTGCGCCGCGAACTGTGCCCGCAGTTCCTCGGCGTGCGCGGCGGTCATCGGCTCGTAGGCGAGGCGGCGGCCGGGACGCACCCAGACCTGCTGCCCGTCCACCGGGTCCCACAGGAGGCGGCGCAGCGGCCGCTTGTGGACCTTGCCCGTCGCGGTCAGCGGCATGGGCCGGACGACGCGGACGAACCGCGGCGCCCACTTCGTCCCGAGATCGGGCTGCGCGGCGAGGAAGTCCGCGAACTCCTCCGGGTCGAAGGACGCGCCGTCGTGCGGTTCCAGGGCGGCCATCACCTGGTCGCCGGTGCGCGGGTCCGGGACGGGGTAGACCGCGCACATCACCGCGGCGGGCCAGCGCGCCAGAATCCGCTCGACCGGCGCGGCGGCGAAGTTCTCGCTGTCGACGCGGAGCCGGTCGGCGCCGCGTCCGGCGAAGTAGAAGTAGCCGGCCTCGTCGCGGTAGCCGAGGTCGCCGCTCCAGTACACGCCGCCGCGGACCCGTTCCGCGTCGGCCTCCGGGTCGTTGTAGTAGCCCTCGAAGGAGCCGCCGGCATCCGGACCGGCGAGTTCCCCGATGGCCTCCCCGGGATTGAGCAGGCGGCCGGCGGCGTCGAAGCGGGCGCGGGGGCACTCGGCGCCGGTGCCGGGATCGAGGACGGCGACCTCGACGTCCGGCGGCGCGACGCCGAGCGCGTCGGGCGGCGAGTCCGGGGTCTTGCGCAGCGAGATCGCGCCCTCGCTGGAGCCGTAGCCCTCGATGACGCGGCACCCGAACCGGCGCGCGAACCCGGCCATGTCCTGCGCGGACGCCTCGGTGCCGAACACGGCCCGGAGCGTGTTGCGCGCGTCGTCCGGCCGCTCCGGGGTGGCGAGGATGTAGGCGAGGGCGCGCCCGACGTAGTTGAAGTAGGTCACCCCGAACCGCCGCACGTCGGGCAGGAAGCCGGACGCGGAGAACCGGCGCCGCAGCGCGACGGTGGCGCCCGCGTGCACGGCCATCGCGAGGTTGGCCATGACGGCGTTGCCGTGGAACAGCGGCATCGCGACGTAGGTGACCGAGTCCCGTTCGATCCCCATCATGGCGGACCGTTCCGCGATCGCGGCGAGCCGTCCCTGCCCGCAGGCCACGGCCTTCGGCGCCCCGGTCGAGCCGGAGGTGAACAGCAGCAGCAACCGGTCGCCGGGCCGCGCATCCGGCTCGCCGAAGCCGTCGCCGGCGCCGGCCGAGTCGAGGCGGGCGCGGTATGCGGCGGTGTCGACGGCGAGGATCCGCTCCGGCGGGACCGCGTCGCCGAGCGCGTCCAGGAGCGGCAGGTGGGCGGTGTCGGTGACGATCAGGTCGCAGTCGGTGTGCCGGACGTCGGCGGCCAGTTCGGCGCCGCGCCGGGTCGGGTTGATCCCGACGGCGGTGGCCCGGCCGAGCGCGGCGGCGAAGATCCAGAAGACGTGCTCGGGGACGTTCTCCAGCAGCACGCCGACGTGCCGCGGGCGGCCCCGCGGTTCCGGGCACGCGTCCGGCAGCAGCGCGGCCCGCGCCCGGGCGGCCGCCACCACGCCCGCCCAGCTGTAGGTCTCGTCCTCGAACCGGAGGCCGGGATGCCCGTCGCCGGCCCGTTCCAGCAGCAGTTCCGCGAAGGTCGAGCTCGCCACGTCCGCGACCCTGCCACCAAGCATCCGCTTGGTCAATAGCCCGCGGCCGATCGGCGGCCCCGGCCGCCACGGCCGCCGAGAATCGGCGGTGTCAGACGCCCACGCAGGTCAGGGCGCGGCGGTAGGCGGCCATGCGCGGCTCCTGCGTGCCGGTCTCGGCGAGCACCTCGGCGAGGTCGAACCAGGCCTGCGCCGCCTCCCGCGAGGACTCCATGTCCTCCAGGCAGGTCGCGGCCCTGGTGAGCACCTCGACGGCGCGGTCGCGGTCGCCGAGCCGGACGCAGGCCTCGCCGAGCACGGTCAGCGCGCCGGCCCGGACGCGGCGCGGAGCGTCCCCGAGCAGTTCCAGGGCCTCCTCGGCCAGCCGCACCGCCTCCGCCGGGCGGCCCAGCGCGGTCTCCGCGCGGGCCAGCTCGGTCCGGCACCGGGCGACGTCGATCTCCCCGGCGGAGCCGGCGTTGATCTCGCCGCTCACCCGGGCCAGCAGCTCCCGGGCCTGCACCGCCTGGTCGGGCCGGGCGCGCAGCAGCAGCCCCGCGTAGACCACCCGGAGCCGGTCGAGCTCGCGCGGGTCCCCGCCGTCGCCGGCCAGCATCAGCGCCCGCTCGGCGAGCGCGACGCCCTCCTCGTACTCGCCGCGGATCTGGGCGACGTTGGCGGCCTCGGAGTAGGCGACCGTGCGGGCCCGCGCGCCGCCGATCCGCTCGGCCCGCTCCACCAGCTGGCCCGCCAGCTGCCGGGCCCGCACCAGGTCGCCGCGCTCGATGAAGGCGGCCAGCAGCGCCGCGCCGAGGTGCACGGCGGCGTCGGTGGAGTCGGCGCCGGACGCGATGAGGTGCCGCAGCGCCTCCTCGGCGGCCTGCACGCCCGCGCTGATGTCGCCGCGCTCGCGCAGGCAGCGGCTCAGCGCGACGTGCACCCGGGCCCAGTGGTCGAGGTCGGCCTCCGCGGACGCCTCCTCGGTCAGCGCGCGCAGCCCGGCGATCGCCTGCTCCAGCTCGCCCGCGGCCTCCAGCGCGAGGGCGTGCCCCCACCTGGCCTGGTGCAGCATCTCCGGCAGCGCCACGGCGTCGGCGTTGGCGAGCACCTCGGCGAACCGCGCCCGGGCCTCGGCGGCGGCGCCGTTGCGCAGCGCGATCTCGGCGTAGTCGAGGGTGACGCGCAGCTCGTCCACCACGTCCTCGCTGACGCCGCTGACGAGGTAGGTCGCCGAGCAGTTCAGCTTCACCGCGAGCAGGTCCACCACGCTCGGCGCGGGCACCCGCTTGTCGCTCTCGATGAGCGAGATGTAGCTGTCGGACAGCTCGGGGAAGGCCAGCTGCGCCTGGCTCACGCCCTGCCGGATCCGCAGGGCGCGGATGCGCTGCCCCAGTGTCTCCCGGTCCATGTGACCCGCTCTTTCTCGTGGCGCCTACAGGGTTCTCGCCGGACGCGTCGCGCGCAGGGCGAGGAAGAAGTCGACTCGGTCCTCAAGTGTGCCGAGATCCCGGCCGGTGAGGTCCTCGATTCGCCGGATTCGGTACCGAAGCGTGTTCACATGGACGTGCAGCCGGGTCGCGCTCCGGCTCCACGACCCCGAACAGGACAGGAACACCTCCAGGGTGTGCACGAGCTCGGCCTGCCTGCTGCTGTCGTACTCCTCCAGGGGGCCGAGCATCCGGTCCCGGAACGACCAGCGCGTCCGCTCCGGGACGGCGGCCAGCAGCAGCGCGTAGGAGTCCGCGCAGGCGCCCCCGTAGGGGTCGGGGGCCGGCGCGTCCACCGAGTCTCGCATTCGCACCATGGCAGGCTATAGCGGACCGTTCCCGTCACGCAGCGCCGACCCTGAATCACTTCCCGGCACCGCCCCCCCGGACCGGGCGGCGCGTCCGCGCCGGATCGGCGCCCCGATCGGGCCGCGCCGGCGTGCCGTGCCGGTGACCGCGCCTGGGCCGCCCGGCGGCTACCCTGTGCTCGCACTTTCCGGGAACGACGCTGGTGAAGGCGGAGCACGCGCGATGTCCAAGATCAAGATGGCGGAGGCCGACGCATCGCCGCCGGCCGGCGGGGGCGGGCCGCTGGAGCGGCTGTTCGACCTGTCCGCGCGGCGCACCACCGTGGCCCGCGAGCTGCGCGGCGGCGTCACCACGTTCTTCGCGATGGCCTACATCATCCTGCTGAACCCGATCATCCTCGGCGGGGCGAAGGACGTCACCGGCGCGACGCTGTCGATCCCGCAGCTGACCACGATGACCGCGCTGTCCGCAGCGGTCACCACGGTCATCATGGGGCTGGTCGGGAACGCGCCGCTGGCCCTCGCCGCCGGCCTCGGCATCAACGCGGTGGTGGCCTTCCAGGCCGCGCCGGTGATGACCTGGCCGCAGGCGATGGGCCTGGTGGTGATCGAGGGCGTGATCATCGTGCTGCTGGCGCTCACCGGCGTCCGCGAGCGGATCATGAACTCGATCCCGCTGGCGCTCAAGCACGCCATCGCGGTCGGCATCGGCGCGTTCATCGCGCTGGTCGGGCTGTACGACTCCGGCTTCGTCACCTCCAGCAAGACCAGCCCGCCGCTGTCGCTCGGCACCGGCGGACGGCTGGAGACCTGGCCGACGCTGGTGTTCGGCCTCACCCTGCTGCTGATGATCGTGCTGTACGTGCGGAAGGTGCCCGGCGCGATCCTGATCAGCATCGTCTCCGGCACCGTGCTCGCGGTGATCATCCAGTCGTACGCCTCGGTGCCGGACGGCGGCTGGGGCGTGGTCACCCCGGACCTGCCCGACAAGGTGTTCGCCGCGCCCGACTTCGGGCTGCTCGGCGAGGTCGACCTGTTCGGCGGGTTCGGCCGGGCGGGCGTGATCACCGCGCTGGTGGTGCTGTTCACCCTGGTGCTGTCGGGGTTCTTCGACGCGATGGGCACCATCCTCGGCATCAGCGACGAGGCCGGCCTGACCAACGAGCGCGGCGAGGTGCCGCGGCTCGGCCGGATCCTGTCGGTGGACGGCCTGTCCGCCGCGCTCGG
This sequence comes from Actinomadura napierensis, assembly GCF_039529375.1. Lineage (NCBI taxonomy): Bacteria > Bacillati > Actinomycetota > Actinomycetes > Streptosporangiales > Thermomonosporaceae > Actinomadura > Actinomadura napierensis. The sequence continues at coordinate 1,245 of NZ_BAAAMR010000117.1, read as the reverse complement.
CGGCGTGACCAGCTCGTCGGCCAACACCGTGTTCGTGGAGTCGGCGGCGGGCGTCGGCGAGGGCGCCCGGACCGGCCTGGCCAACATGGCGACCGGCGTGCTGTTCGCGCTCACGCTGTTCCTCACCCCGCTCGCCGCGACCGTGCCCGCGCAGGCCGCCGCGCCCGCGCTGGTGGTGGTCGGCGCGCTGATGATGACGCAGGTCGCCAAGGTGACCTGGGACGACCTGGAGATCGCGATCCCGGCGTTCCTCACCATCGTGCTGATGCCGTTCACCTACTCGATCACCATCGGCATCGGCGGCGGGATGGTCACCTACGCGATCATCAAGCTGGCCCGCGGCGGGTTCCGCGAGGTGTCGGTGTGGCTGTGGCCCGTGGTGGTGCTGTTCCTGCTGTTCTTCGCGATCCACCCGGTCGAGTCGTGGCTCGGGGTGAAGTAGGGGCCCGCGCCGCGAGATTCTCACGGGAATGTCGGTCCATTTGAAAGTCTCGGACGCTCCGGCGGGTGTCAAATAGTGCCGTCATGGCGTAAGCAGAAGGTAGGGCCTTACCCCCCGGCGTGAAAGGCGTGGCTGTGGTGTCCGCGGACCGTCCCCCCGACCCTCCCGCGCACGGCCACGTCGTGCTGGCGCCCGGCCGGTTCCCCGGCACCCTGACCGCCGCGCAGGTCGCCCGTCACCTCGCCGCCGGGCTGCGCCGTTCCCGGCCGGACGTTCCGCTGCTGGAACTGCCCGTCGCGGACGGCGGGGACGGCACCGTCGAGGCGGCCGTGGCGGCGGGCTGGCGGCGGGTCGAGGTCGAGGTGTGCGGGCCGACCGGCCGGCCGGTGACCGCGCGGCTGGCCGTCAGCGGCCGCACCGCGGTCGTCGAGCTGGCCGAGGCGTCGGGGCTGCGCCGGCTGCCGGGCGGCAAGCCGCGCCCGCTGACCGCCTCCAGCCTCGGCACCGGGCAGCTGATCGGGCACGCGCTGCGGCTCGGCACCCGCAGGAGCGTGCTGGGCATCGGCGGCGGCGCCAGCACCGACGGCCGCGCCGGGCTCGTCCAGGGGCTCGGCGGGCGGCTGCTGGACGCGCTCGGCAAGGACCTGCCGCCCGGCGGGGCGGCGCTGCGCTCGCTGCACGCCCTGGACCTGCGCGCCCTGCCCGACCTGTCGGGCGTCGAGGTGGTCATCGCGGGCGACTCCGCGGGCCCGCTGCTCGGCCGCGGCGGCGCCGCGGCGGTGGACGGCCCGCCGCGCGGCGCG
>NZ_BAAAMR010000116.1:0-28499 GCF_039529375.1 Actinomadura napierensis | reverse complement strand
CCGGCGCCAAGGTCGCCGCCGCGGTCGCGGCGTCCGCGGCGCTTGCGGCGGGCGGCGCGGGGGCCTACACGGCCGCCTCCGGGGGCGGCCCCCCGGACTCGCGGACGGACGTGCGCGTGAGGCCCGTGTCGGTCGTCCGGACGACCGGCCGTCCCGCCACCCGCGTCACGGCGAGCTATCCGCAGCTGAGCGGGCTGCCCGCCGCGCTGCAGACGAAGGTCAACGCGCTGGTCCGCGAGCCCGCCGAACGCTGGGCGCGGACGGCCGGCAAGGACATGGCCGCGTTCAACGGCACCGGCGACCCGCCGACCCCCTACACGGGCAAGGTGACCTACGAGGTGGGCCTGAGCGGGCCGAAGCTGTTCTCCGTCCGCTACGCCTACGGCGGGACGGTCGTCACGAGGACCACGGCGACGGCGCAGATGGTCACGGTCGACCTCACCACCGGGCGCGCCGTGCCGCCCCGCGACTTCTTCCAGGCGGGCGCGCTCACGGCGGCCGGCACCCATGCCTTCACCCGCCTGCTGGTCGAGTACGGGCCCGGCGGCGGCTCCCTGTGCGAGGGCGAGCCGGCGGACCCGGACGGCGGGGACGTCACCGCCGCGATGATCGAGGACGGCAACGTCTCGCTGATGCCGACGCGCACGGGCATCGACTTCTACCCGCCGGAGCCCGCGCTGGGCTACAGCATGGCCTGCGGACGGGCCTGGCGGCCGTTCAGCGTGCCCTACCGCCGGCTCGGCCGGTTCGTCCGTCCGGAGATCTTCCGCGCGGTGGGCGTCCCCGTCCCCTCGCCCTGACCCCGGACCGCCGCGTGGCCCAGCGCCGCCGCGTGACCCGGCACAGGGGAAGGCCCCCGCTCGCGTGGAGCGGGGGCCTTCCGCCGGTGAGTCCGGCCGGAGGCCGGGGGAACCCCCGGCCGGAGGGATCGGTCAGAAGGTGCGGCTGCGGCGCCGGCCGCGCCAGCCGCTGTGCCGCCATCCGCCGCCGCCGCGGGTGTTGAGGGAGGTGAGCGCGGCGACGCCGATCGCGGCGATCACCACCGCGAAGACGAAGGCGATGATCGCGCCCGCGCCGAGCGCGCTCGCGATCACGCCGCCGACGATCGCGCCGACGATGCCGACCGCGATCGTCAGCAGGATGCCGATCGGGTTGCGCCCGGGAAGCAGGAGCCGTGCCAGGGCCCCGATGACGGCACCGACGACGATGAACCAGAGGATCGTCGTGAGCATGTCAGATCAGTCCATTCCGTTTCCGTCGGCCCGGAGTTTCCCTCGGGCCCGTGGTCGCAGACCGGTATGCCCGTTCTGCCGGAATGAAACAAAATCCTGGTCAAGCCCGGTACGGCCGTGTCAAAACCGCCCGAGGCGGCCGCGCGCCCCCCGGCGCGGCCTCACGCGTACTGGGTGCCGAATCCCACGCCGCGCCGCTCGTCCTCGGCGATCTCCAGGTAGCCGACCCGGCCGGCCGGCACGACCACCCGGCCCGAGCGCCGGTCCTTGAGCACGAAGACCCCGTTCGGCTCGGCCAGCGCGCCGGCGAGGGCGTCCTGCACCTCGTCGGCGGACTGGTCGGTCTCCACCACGATCTCCTTCGGCACGTTCTGCACGCCGATGCGAACCTGCACGCGCTGCTCCCCTCGTCCGTCCGTCCCGCCCACGCGCGGGGCGGCCCTCCACGATGGTCGCACGATCACCGATGCGGTCACGGCCCCCAGGGCCCGACCGCCGAGGGCGGTGCAATCAGATCTGCGGGAAACCGGAGATGCCGCGCCAGGCGAGGCGGGCGATGATCTTCTCGGCGGTCTCCTTGGGGATGGCGCGGTGCTGCGAGAGCCAGTAGCGGGCGCTGACCTCGGCCATCCCGACCAGGCCCATGCCGAGCAGGTGCGCCTCGTCGCTGGCGGCGCCGGTGTCCTCGGCGATCACCTGGGCGATCATCTCGGCGCACTGCTGGTTGGCGCGGTCGACGCGGGCCCGGACGGGCGCCACGTTGCGCAGGTCGGACTCGAAGACCAGCCGGTACGCCTCGCCGTCGCCGGCCACGAAGTCGTAGAACGCCTGCATGCTGGCCTGCACGCGCAGCTTGTTGTCCGTGGTGGACCCGAGCGCGTCGCGCACGGTCTTCACCAGGGCCTCGGCGTGCTCGTCCAGCAGGGCCAGGTACAGCTCCAGCTTGCCCGGGAAGTGCTGGTAGAGCACGGGTTTGCTGACTCCCGCACGCTCGGCGATCTCGTCCATCGCCGCCGCGTGGTACCCCTGCGCGACGAACACCTCCTGGGCCGCGCCGAGCAGTTGCCTGCGGCGCGCCAGCCGCGGCAGGCGCGTGCCACGGGGGCGGGCGTCCGGGGTAGCCGTCACCACACTCTCCGATCACCAGATCAGCGCGACGGTAGAGGGTTTCCGTCGCGGGGAAACAATCCCATCATCCTACGCGCCGGTAACCTCGTGGGTCACTAACAAAGCACCCCGACATTCCTCGCGCGCGCAGGTCAGTGTATTTCCGGCGGCGACCCGCCGCAGCCGGACGAGCGGGCCGCCGCCCCCCGGGGACTACCGGTAGTCGTCCTCGTCGAGCCGGACCTCGCGGTGCTGCTCGGCGGCGTCGGCCTCGTTGACGTCCATCGGCACCTGGCCCGGCCACTCGGCCGCCTCCTCGCCCTCGCCCGCCAGGTCGGCCCGCTGCTCGGCCCGGTCGGCCTCGTTGGCGTCGGCGGCGTCGTCGGGCTGCGGCTCCCGCCGCAGGTCGTCGGTCTCGCTCATCGGGCGTCCTCCTCGCACGAGCCCTTCGGAAGATCCGTCACAGGCGTCCGGCCAGTTCCCGCAGCGGCGCCTCCACGGACTCGCCGTAGGTCGGGAACGCGTGCACGACGTCGGTGAGCACGCTCAGCGGCGTCTCCGCGCGGATGGCCAGCGCGATCTCGCTCATCCACTCCTCCGCGTAGAGTCCGGCCGCGACGGCGCCGATCAGCAGCCCGCGGGAGCGGTCGGCGTACAGCTCGACCCGGCCGCGCTCGTCGGCCTCCACCGCCGCCCGCGCCGTCGCGGCGAGGTCGTACCCGGCGGTGAGCAGGTCTATTCCGAGTTCCTCGGCCTGCTTCGGGGAGATCCCGACCGCGTAGACGGTCGGCGTCGTGTAGACGACGCGGGGGATCGCGCGGTAGTCGGCCGCGCGGTGCTCCCCGAGCAGGTTCGCCAGCACCAGCCGGGCCTGGTAGCGGGCCGCGTGCGTGGTGCGGGCGACGCCGGTGACGTCGCCGGCCGCCCACACGTCGCCGGCCGGGCAGGGCACCCGGCACGTCTCGTCCACCGGCACGCCGTGGCCGGGGGACGTCGCGACGCCGAGCGCCTCCAGCCCGAGGCCCTCCACCCGGGGCCGGCGCCCGGCCGCGACGAGGATCCGGTCGGCGTCCAGCGTGCCGCCGTCCGAGAGCCAGAGCCGCAGCCCCGACTCCTTGCGCTCCACATGCGAGAGGTCGGCGCCGAGCCGCAGGTCGACGCCCATCCGGCGGAGCGCCTCGGCGAGCACCTCGCCGGCGAACGGGGCCTCGGCGGTCAGCAGCCGCCCGGACGCCTCGACCACCGCGACCTGCGACCCGAACGCCGCGTACACCTGCGCCAGCTCGCAGCCGACCGGGCCGCCGCCGAGGATGACCAGCCGGCGCGGCAGGTCCGGCACCGACAGGGCGCCGTCGCTGGTCCACAGCGGGACGTCGGCGAGGCCGTCGACCGGCGGGATCACCGGCTCGCTGCCGGTGCACAGCACCAGGTCGGCGAAGCCGTGCTCGGCGCCGTCCACCTCGATCCGGCCGGGCCCGGTGACCTGGCCCCGGCCGCGCAGCACGGTGACGCCCTCCTCGGCCATCCGGGCGACGATCCGCTCGTCGGTGCGGTGCCCGGTCAGGGCGTCGCGGCGGGCCACCGCCATCTCCCAGGTCTCGCCGCGCCGCGCCGACAGCAGCAGCGACTTGGACGGAACGCAGGCGAAGTACGGCGACTCCCCGCCGACCAGGCGGTTCTCGACGAGCGCGACGTCGCGCCCCGCGCGGGCCAGGCCGGTGGCCACCAGCTCTCCCGCCGTCCCCCCGCCCAGCACCACGGCGTCGTAGTGATGGTTCTGCGACAACTGTTCTTCCTTCCGCACGGCGGGTGTGTGCCCGCTCACATCGCGTCCCCCGTGCACATGGTGGCGGAAGACGACGCCGGAGCGTGCCGGTTCGGACACATACGGCGCCCGGAAAGTGAGAGATCGTGTCAGGGGCGCGTCACGGGAGGGCGCGGCGCCGCCCGACCAGCAGGGGCTCCAGCAGGTCGCCGTCCCGCTCGACGCGGGCGAGCACCTCGTCGGGGGAGAACACCAGGTCGGTGGCGTCGCGGCAGGATCCGAGCTCGTCCCAGTCGAGCGGCGCGGACACCGACGGGCTGGGCGCCGCGCGCAGCGAGTACGGCGCGACCGTCGTCTTCGCCGGGTTGTTCTGGCTCCAGTCCACGAAGATCTTCCCCTTGCGCAGCCGCTTCTCCATCCGCGCGACGACCAGGTCCGGATGCTCGGACGCGAGGCGCTGCGCGGCGGCCTTGGCGTACTCCGAGGTCCGCGCCGCGTCGTTCGGCTCCTTGATCGGCACGTAGAGGTGCAGGCCCTTCTTGCCGCTGGTCTTCGGGTAGGAGTCGAAGCCGTCCTCGGCGAGCACGTCGCGGAGCAGCACGGCCACCTCGCACGCCTCGACGATCGTGGCGGGCTCGCCCGGGTCCAGGTCGAAGACGACCAGGTCGGGGGCGTGCTGCTTGCCGCGCGGGCCGACCTTCCACTGCGGGACGTGCAGTTCTAGCGCGGCGAGATTCGCGCACCACACGAGCGTGGGCAGGTCGTCGACGACGACGAAGTCCGCCGTCTCCCGGCCGGACGAGCTGCCCGGTGTGGGGATCTCCGCCGTCCGCACCCAGTCCGGCGTGTGCGAGGGGGCGTTCTTCTCGAAGAACTTCCCGCCGTCCACGCCCTCCGGCCAGCGGATCCGGGTGGCGGGACGGTCCTTCAGGTGCGGCAGCATCACCGGCGCGATCCGCGCGTAGTAGTCGATGACCTCGCCCTTGGTGAACTCCGGGTACAGGTTCTTGCCGAGGTTGGACAGGTTGAGGCGGCGCCCGTCCACCTCGACCTGCTCGCCGCTCACCACCGGTCCTCCAGCGCGGGGGACTCACTGCTCACTGGTGACCTCCAGGGGGTCCTTGTCGTCGCGGCGCCCCCGCCAGGACGGGAAGCGGAGGCGGCCGTCCCTGGTGCGGGCGCTGTAGGCGACCTCCCCGACCAGGCGCGGCTCAACCCACTGGGCGTCGCGGGCGTGCTCGCGCGGGACGGCCTCGTCGAACGGGCTGGTGGGGCGGCGCAGCGGCCACAGCGCCTCGTACAGGTCGTCCAGGGCGCGGTCGCTGAAGCCGGTGCCGACGTGCCCGACGAAGCCGAGCCGCCCCTTGGCGTCGTACTCGCCGAGCAGCAGCGACCCGACGCCGCCCTCGCGCCGGCCCCGGCCGGGCTTCCAGCCGCAGACGATCACCTCGCGGGTCTGGAAGTTCTTCACCTTCCGCCAGAAGTCGACGCGCCGGCCCGGCCGGTACGGGGAGTCCAGCCGCTTGGCGAGCAGGCCCTCCAGATGCTCCTCGACGGTGAAGGCGAGCAGCTCGTCCACCTGGGAGGTGTCGCCGCCGTGCAGGTAGGGGGGCACCTCGACGGGGCCGCTGCCGGCGAGGTCGAGCCCGGCGAGCAGCGCCCGGCGCTCGGCGTAGGGGACGTCGTACAGCACCCGGCCGTCCAGGAACAGTACGTCGAACACCACGTACCGGACGGGGACCTCGCGGATCAGCCGGGGGTGCGGCTCGGCGACGTGCATCCGCCGCTGGAGGCGCTCGAAGCTCGGCCGGCCCCGGTCGAACGCGACGACCTCGCCGTCCAGCACGACGTCGTGGTCGGGCAGCAGGTCGGACAGGGCGGTCAGCTCGGGGTAGCGGGACGTCACGTCGTTCCCGCGCCGGCCGGTGGCCCGCACGCCGTCCGGCGAGACCTGCGACACCACCCGGACGCCGTCCCATTTGAGCTCCAGGGCCCAACGCTCGCCGTCGCCGGGGAGGTCACCGGTGGCGGCCATCATCGGCTCGACGGGCCATGGCATGGTCATACGGGCGTCTTACCCGATGGCCGCGCCGAAGAAAAGGATCAAGAGTCCGTTATGGCGCAAATCGAACGGGGTTGCGACGCTAGGGGAGGAGCGGAACGGGCTGGGTAAGGACACGGCATGCGGAGTATCTGGAAGGGCGCTATCTCGTTCGGGCTGGTGACGATCCCGGTGAAGCTGTACTCCGCGACCGAGCAGCGGGACGTCAGCTTCCACCAGGTGCACCGGGAGGACGGCGGCCGGATCAAGTACAAGCGGGTCTGCACGGTCGACGGCGAGGAGGTGCCCTACGCCGACATCGCCAAGGGCTACGAGCTGCCGAGCGGCGAGATGGTGATCCTCACCGACGAGGACTTCGCCGACCTGCCGCTGTCCACCAGCCGGCGCATCGATGTGCTCCAGTTCGTCGAGGAGTCCGAGGTCGACCCGATCTATTTCGCCAAGTCCTACTACCTGGAGCCGGACGCGCAGGGCGCCAAGCCGTACGTGCTGCTGCGCGACGCGCTGGAGAACTCCGACCAGGTCGCGATCGTGAAGGTGGCGCTGCGGCAGCGCGAGTCGCTGGCGACGCTGCGGGTGCGGGGCGGGGTGTTCGTCCTGGAGACGATGCTGTGGCCGGACGAGGTGCGCCGGCCCGACTTCCCGTTCCTGGACGAGGACATCGAGGTCCGCAAGCAGGAGCTGTCGATGGCCTCGTCGCTGATCGACTCGATGGCGGGCGACTTCGACCCGACCGAGTACAAGGACGCCTACCGCGAGGCGCTCCAGTCGGTGATCGACGCGAAGGTGGAGGGCCGCGAGGTCACCCGGCCGTCCGAGGAGGCGGAGGAGGAGCCGGCCGCCGACCTGCTGAGCGCGCTGCGCGCCAGCGTCGAGGCCGCGAAGAAGAGCCGCGGCGGCGGAGGCGGCGGCAAGGCGGCGGCCTCATCGTCGTCGTCGGAGAAGGCGCCGGCGAAGAAGCCCGCGTCGCGCAGCCGCAAGACGGCGTCGAAGTCGGGCGGCAAGAAGGAGCCGGCGAAGAGCCGCACCCGCAAGTCGGCGTGAGGGCTACTCGATCGGGGCGAGGGTGGGGCGCTTGGCGGTGACGAGGTCGCCGGACGAGCGGCCCCGCAGCCGGCGCCCGATCCACGGCGCCAGGTACCCGCGCGCCCAGCGGGCGTTGGCCAGGCGCTGCGCGCCCCGGCTCAGCTCCGGCAGCGGCTCCAGCTCCGGCTTCCGCCAGTCGCCCGCGTCCGGGACGCCGAGCGCCTCCAGCATCGCCAGCGCCACGCGCCGGTGCCCCTCGGGCCCCATGTGCAGCCGGTCGACGCCCCACATCCGCCAGTCGCGCAGGACGTCCATGGACCACTGGTCGACGACGAACGCGCCGCGCCGGGCCGCGATCGCCCGCAGGTGCTCGTTGTAGACGGCGACGCGCCCGCGGGTGCGGCGGATGACGGGCGAGCCGACCGGGTCGACGCCGGTGAACAGGACCGCGTCGGCGCCCGTCGCGCGGATCGCCGCGACCGCCTCGTCCATCCGGGCGGCGAGCGCGTCGATGTCCGCGCCGGGGCGCAGCAGGTCGTTGCCGCCGCCCGACACCGACACGAGGTCGGGCTTCAGGTCCAGTGCGGCGGGGAGCTGCTCGTCGATGATCCGGCCGAGCAGCCGGCCGCGGACCGCGAGGTTGGCGTAGCCGAACCCGTGGGAGGCGGGTCCGTTCGACCGGACGGCGAGCTCGGCCGCCGCCCGGTCGGCCCAACCGCGCCAGCCCCCGCCGGCGGCGCCCCCCTCACAGGGGTCGCCGACCCCTTCGGTGAAGGAGTCGCCGATCGCCGCGTAACGCGTCCAGAGCATGAGCTACATGCTATTTGACCTGCGGTGATCGCCAGGCCGTCCGGAATGTGAGTTAGTTCTCCCGGCGCGGCGTGCGGGGTCAGCCGTCGCGGCGGGTGGCGAGGACGCGGCCGAGCATCGCGGCGGCGGCGGAGGGGTCGGTGCACGGCGCGATCCGCTCGCCCCAGCTGTAGAAGTACGACCAGGAGGAGTCGGAACGCTCCTGCACCGCGATCACGTTCTCGTTGAACATCCGCATGTCGGGGTTGGCGACGAGGGCGGAGGGCCAGCGGTCCGACGGCGGGGCCATCTCCACCGTCCAGCCGCGCGAGCGCAGCTCCTCGGTGAGGCGCTCCAGATGGCCGAAGGCCGTCTCGGCTTCGGTGATCGCCAACGCGGACATGATGCCTCCAGGGGAGTACCCGTGAACCGGGAGAACCAGGGTCGCCGGACGCGGCCGTCGCGGTGCGCGTCACACGAACGGCGCCGGGCGAATGGCATTCAGTTTCCCGCCGGGTGGCGCGGTCCACAACCGCTTTGCCATTGTTGGCGGCCCTTTTCTCGCGACCGGCCCCGACAGGCGGCCCCGATCGACGACCCCGGCCCCGGCCCTGAAGAGGGGGCCGGGGCCGGGGAGCCGGGTTCAGCGCACGGGTGCCGGCTCGGCCGCCCGCGGCGGCGCGGCGGAGTCGCCCTCGCGGAGCCCGTACCGCCCGTACAGCCGGGCCAGCGGGCCGGGCGCCCACCAGTTCGCGCGGCCGAGCAGCCGCATCGTCGCCGGCACCAGCAGCGCCCGGACGACCGTCGCGTCCACCAGGATCGCGACCGCCATCCCCACCCCGGTCATCTTGATGAACGCGACGCCGGACGTGGCGAACGCGCCGATCACCACGATGAACAGCAGCGCGGCGCTGGTGATGATGGCGCCGGTGCGCTGCACGCCGGTCGCGACCGCGGTGGTGTTGGAGCCGGTCAGGTCGTACTGCTCGCGGACCCGCGACAGCAGGAACACCTCGTAGTCCATCGAGATGCCGAACAGCATCGCCAGCATCAGGATCGGCATCGACGGGGAGATGGCGCCGGTGGCGGTGAAGCCGAGCGGGCCGGACAGGTGGCCGTCCTGGAAGATCAGCACCACCACGCCGAACGTCGCCGACAGCGACAGCATGTTCATCACGATCGCCTTCAGCGGCAGCACCACCGAGCCGAACGCCAGGAACAGCAGCGCGAACGTGACGCCGCCGACGAGCAGCGCCAGCCACGGCAGCGTGCCGCCGATGCTGGACAGCTGGTCCACGACGTCGGCCGTGCTCCCGCCGACGTGCGCCTGGGCGCCCGGCGGCGCCGGGACGTCCCGGACGCGGTGGACCAGGTCGCGGGCCGCCGCCGAGTCGGGCTCGGCGGAGTAGGTGAGCGCGATCCGCGTCGTGTCGCCCTTCGCGCCGGTCACGGTGGCGCCGGTCGCGCCGGGCAGCGCCGCGAGCCGGTCCCCGTAGGACTGGATCGCGGCCCGGTCGGACGTGCCGGTCACCACGGTCTGGACGGCCTCGGTGGAGTTGCTCGGGAACCGGGTCTGCAACTCCTCGGAGACGACCCGGGCGTCGGCGCCGGACGGCAGCACCTTGGCGTCCACACCGCCCCAGTTGATGTGGAGGAAGGGGCTGCCGAGCGTGAGCAGCAGCGCGACGGTGGCGACGGCGTAGATCACCGGGCGGCGCATCACGCTGTGCGCGAGCCGCCCCCACCAGCCGTCCGCCTCGCTCTTCGCCCGGCTCTCAGCCGTGGCGGGGGCGGCCTTGCGGCGCCGGATGGCCAGCGCGTTCACCTTCGGGCCGAGGGCGGCCAGCAGCGCCGGCAGCACGGTCAGCGCGCCGACCATGCAGACGAAGACGGTGGCGATGCCGCCGTAGCCCATCGAGACGAGGAAGTTCTGGTCGAACAGCAGCAGCCCGGACAGCGACACCGCGACCGTGACGCCGGAGACCGCGACCGTGCGCCCGGCGGTGGCCATCGTCGCGGCGAGCGCGTCCTCGGTGGTCGCGCCGTCCCGCCGGATCTCCTCGCGGAACCGGCTGACCATGAACAGGCCGTAGTCGATCGCGAGGCCGAGCCCGAGGAAGGTGGTGATGTTCACCGCGAAGATCGACACGTCGGTGACGTAGGTGAGCGCGTGCAGCGCGGTGAACGAGCCGAGGATGGCGATGCCGCCGATCAGCAGCGGCAGGCTCGCCGACACCAGCCCGCCGAAGATCAGCACGAGCAGCACCAGCAGCACCGGCATGGCCATGCCCTCGGCCCGGCCGATGTCGGACGAGACCCGCTCGTTGATCGCGGTCTGCGTGCCGAGGGAGCCGCCGACCTTCGCGGTCAGGCCGCCGCCGGCCTCGGTGAGGTCGTCCTTGATCGCGTCGTAGGAGTCCTGCCGCGCGCCCTCGTCCTTGCCGGTGAGCTGCAACACCGCGTAGGTGGACGTGCGGTCCTTGCTGACGAACTGCGGCGCCCTGGTCGTCCAGTAGGTGGACGTCCCGGCGACCTTGTCCTTCGGGATGGCGCCCAGCGCCCTGTCCACCGACGCCTTGTAGGCCGGGTCGTCCACCGTCATGCCGGGGCGCCCCGTGTAGAGGATCACCACGTCGGCCTGGTCGCGGCCCAGCTCGCGCTCGGCGATCTGCGTCGCCCGCGCGCTCTCGCTGCCCGGCGTGTCGAAGCCGCCGGACGAGGTCAGCGCGCCGAACACGCCCGTGCCCCAGACGCCGGCGAAGACCAGCGCCGCGCCGGCGACCGCGAGGACCCACCGCCGGCGGCGGTGGACCCAGCGGCCCCATCGCTCGAACATCGTCGTTCCCCCTACCTGTTACCCCGCGTCACGTCCGTGAACGCCGTAAACTAGCGAACGCTGTAAACTTTGCATATGACGTTCACTTTCGTCAATGGTGTTTTTGGGGAATCATGCGGAGGCGGCCGGAGGCGGCCGCACCGGGGAGGAAGAGGGGCGGAGCGTGACGACACGGCGTGACCGGCTGCGCGAGGCGACGGTCCGGGAGATCTCCGAGACGGCGCGGCGGATCCTGGTCGAGCACGGGCCCGAGGCGGTGACGCTGCGCGCCATCGCCCGCGAGATGGGGATGACGGCGCCCGCGCTCTACCGCTACTACGACAGCCACTCCGAGCTGCTGCGCCACGTCGTCGGCGACATCTACACCGAGCTGACGGCCGAGCTGCAGTCGGCCATCGCGAAGGTGCCGCACGACGACATGAGCGGCAAGTTCCTGTCGGTGGCCCGGCAGTTCCGCAGCTGGTCGCTCGGCCACCCCCGCGAGTACGGGCTGCTGTTCGGCGCCCCGATCCGCGGCCTCGCCCCCGACGAGCAGGCCGACTTCGCCGAGGAGTGCGCCCAGCAGTTCGGCTGGACGTTCATGTCGCTGTTCCTGGAGCTGTGGCAGAAGAAGCCGTTCCCCGTCCCGCCCGACGACGAGATCGACCCCGGCCTGCTGCCCCAGCTGCGCCGCTACCGCGCGGAGCGCCTCGGCGTGGCGCTGCCGCTCGGCGTGATCCAGCAGTTCCTCAAGTGCTGGGTGCGCCTGCAGGGCAGCGTCAGCCTGGAGGCCTTCGGCCATCTCAGCTTCGCGCTGGACGACGCCGCCCCCATGTTCGAGCTCATGCTCCAGGAGATCGCCCCGCCCCTCGGCCTCACCTACGCCCCGCCCGCGAAGGAGTAGGCGGCCCGGACGGCGCGAACCGTCCGGACAGCACGAGGCCCCCGGACAGCACGAGGCCCCCGGATCCGAAAGGGATCCGGGGGCCTCGTCACCGCCGGCGGGGCGGTGCGGTGCGTCAGTAGGTGGGCTGGCTCGGGTCGATCTGGTTCACCCAGGCCAGGACGCCGCCGCCGACGTGCACGGCGTCGCCGAAGCCGGCGTTCTTCACCACGGCGAGGGCCTCGGCCGAGCGGACGCCCGACTTGCAGTGCAGGACGATCTTCTTGTCCTGCGGGAGGCGCTCCAGCGCCGAGCCGTTCAGGAACTCGCCCTTCGGGATCAGCGTCGCACCCGGGATCGAGACGATCTCGTACTCGTTGGGCTCGCGGACGTCCACCAGGAAGATGTCGTCCCCGCGGTCCTGCATGCCCTTGAGGTCCTGGACGGTGATCGTGGAGTCCTTGACGGCCTCGGTGGCCTCCTCGGAGACCGCGCCGCAGAAGGCCTCGTAGTCCTCCAGCAGCTCGGTCTGCGTCGGGTTCTTGCCGCACAGCGGGCACTCGGGGTCCTTGCGGACCTTGACCGACCGGTAGGTCATCTCCAGCGCGTCGTAGATCATCAGCCGGCCGACCAGCGGCTCGCCGATGCCGGTCAGCAGCTTGATGGCCTCGTTCACCTGGATGGACCCGATCGACGCGCACAGCACGCCGAGGACGCCGCCCTCGGCGCACGACGGCACCATGCCGGGCGGCGGCGGCTCGGGGTAGAGGCAGCGGTAGCAGGGGCCGTGCTCGGCCCAGAACACCGACGCCTGCCCGTCGAACCGGTAGATGGAGCCCCACACGTACGGCTTGCCGAGCAGCACCGCCGCGTCGTTCACCATGTACCGGGTCGCGAAGTTGTCGGTCCCGTCCACGATCAGGTCGTACTGGCCGAAGATGTCCATGATGTTGTCGCGGTCGAGCGCGGTGTTGTGCACGACCACGTCGATCAGCGGGTTGATCTCACGGACGGTGTCGGCGGCCGACTCGACCTTCGGCTTGCCGAGCGACGACTGCCGGTGGATGATCTGGCGCTGCAGGTTCGACTCGTCCACGACGTCGAAGTCGATGACGCCGAGGGTGCCGACGCCGGCGGCGGCGAGGTAGAGCAGCGCGGGGGAGCCGAGACCGCCCGCGCCGACGACCAGGACCTTGGCGTTCTTGAGGCGCTTCTGCCCGGACATCCCCACGTCGGGAATGATGAGGTGCCGCGAGTAGCGGTTGACCTCGTCGCGGGTGAGCTCCGATGCGGGCTCGACCAGAGGTGGCAACGACACGGTGGGTGCTCCTGTGCTGACGCTCGGCTGTTACGGGGGCGGGACGTCGTCGTCCCCTCACGGCACAACCTTGCCATGTCCGCGCTCATTCCCCGAAGGGCGGTGCCCGGGGCGCATGGATCGGGATAGAGCGGGCACGGCCCTCTTTAGTACGGACCTCGTACGGAAGAAGGAGCCATGGGCATCCTCGACAAGCTCAAGAACAAGACCCAGAAGGCCAAGGGCCGGGGCAAGGAAGAGGCCGGATACCGCTCCGGCGACCCCTACCTGGAGGCCGAGGGCCGCAAGGACCAGACCGCCGGCGGCGCCAAGCAGGTCGGCGAGCAGGTCAAGGACGCGGCGAAGGAGGCCCGCCGGACCATGGAGCGGTGACCCCGCCGCACGGCGTGCCGTGACCCGCGCCACGACGGTGCCATGAGCGCGCCATGAGCGAGAGGGGCCCCTCCGCGGAGGGGCCCCTTCCCTGTCCGGGTGCGGGGACGTCCGGGTTAGGACGGTCCCCTCACCCCGATGTAAGGGCGGAATGTCATGAACCAGAGTTAATCTTGGCTGTTGTGGCATTCCTGCCCCCCTCCCAGCAACCGCCCCCGCCGGGCCCGCGCTTCCAGCCCGGCCCCCAGGCTCCCCCCGGTCCCCGGCCCGGCGCGCCCCCCGGCCGCCCGCCCGGACCGGCCCCCGGCATGCCCGCCGGCCCCTACGGCCCGATGGCGCCGCCGGGTGCCCCGGGTATGCCTGGCGCCCCAGGTGTGCCCGGTGCGCCCTCGGTCACCGTCTTGGGGCTGCGCGCCCGCCAGTGGCTCGTCGTCGCCATCGTCCTCGGCTGCGTCTATCTCGCCACCGGCACCATCGCGATCGGCGGCGCCTGGGCGGAGCTGCACCGCGACCCCACCAACGCCGAGGTGGAGCGGGCCGCGAACGCGGAGGTCGCCCGGCGCTGGCAGGCCTGGCCCGCCGAGCGGATCTTCCCCACCAAGATCGCCTACAGCACGCGGGACGGCCGCGGCGAGTACGCCACCCGGACCGGCATCGTCCCCGACACCGGCTGCGCCACCGGCGCCGACCGGGAGATCGCGGCGACGCTGGGCAAGCACGGCTGCAAGGCCGTCCTGCGCGCCACCTACACCGACCAGCTCCAGGGCATCGTCGTCACCGTCGGCGTCGTCGCGTTCGCCGATCCCTGGGCCGCCGACCGCGCCTTCAAGGAGCTGCCCGGCTCGCAGGGCCCGGACGGCAGCGGCTCGGTCGGTCCCGCGCTGCGCGCCGCGCCGTTCCCCGGCACCGCGTCCGCCCGGTTCACCGACGCCGCACGCCAGGACCGGACGTCCGACCGCGGCGGCCCCTACGTCGTGCTGACCACCTCCGGCGAGGCCGACGGCCGCCCGGCCGCCGCCGTCACGAAGGAGCGGCCCGGCAAGCCGTTCTCGATCGCGGCGCAGATCGGGCACTCGGTCGCCCGGAACCTCGCCGCCAAGGCCCTGCCGGACTGCCACGAGCGCGGGTGGAAATGCTGACCGGAACACGGCTGACGGGAACACGGACCGATCGCGTGCCCGCGTCCCGGAGGCGGCGTGCCGCCGCGTCGGGGCTGCTGGCCGCGGCGCTCGCCGGCGCGTGGATCCCGCTGGTCCCCTCGCCGGCCCGCGCCGACGACGTCCGGGCCCGGCAGCGGGGCGTCCTCAACGAGCTGGGCATGGACGCCGCCTGGAAGATCACCAAGGGCCGGAACGTCACCGTCGCCGTGGTCGACTCCGGCGTCGACCCGCAGCAGAAGGACATCGCCGGGTCGGTCACCGTCGGCCCCAACATGCTCGCCGCCATCGACGGCGGCAGCAAGCCCGCACACCTGCACGGCACCGGGATGGCCTCGCTGATCGCCGGGCACGGCCACGGGCCGGGCGGCGGCGACGGGGTCATCGGCCTAGCGCCGGAGGCGCACGTCCTCGCGATCCGCGTCATCGGCGAGAAGGAGGACCCGAGCTTCGCCCGCTACCGGGGCTCGCGCGAGGCCGAGGACGCCGTCGCGAAGGGCATCCGGTACGCCGCCGACCACGGCGCCGACGTCATCAACCTCTCCCTCGGCAAGGACGACGAGATCTCCGCCGAGCGCGACGCGATCGGCTACGCCATCGGCAAGGGCGTCGTCGTGGTGTCCGCGGTCGGCAACGACGGCGACGACGAGCGGCTCATCGACGGCAACGGGTTCGCGCCCTACTCCTATCCGGCGTCCTACCCGGGCGTCATCGCCGTCGCCGCGACGCAGCCGTCGCACGCCCGCGCGCCCTTCTCCAACCGGAACCTGTCGGTGATGGTGTCCGCGCCCGGCGCCGGCCTGCCCGTCGCCGGGCCCGGCGACGCCTACTTCCTGTCCGACGGCACCAGCGACGCCAGCGCCCTGGTGTCCGGCATCGCCGCGCTGATCCGCGCCAAGCACCCGAAGATGGCGCCCGCGCTGGTCTCCCAGGCCCTCGTCGAGGGGACCCGCTTCGGCCCGCAGGCCGGCTACGACCCCGACGTCGGCTTCGGCGAGGTGAACGCGCCGCGCGCGCTCGCCGCCGCCGACTCGCTCGCCCGCGCCCGTCCCGCGTCGGCGGCCGGCAAGCCCGGCGCCAAGCGGTTCGGCGACGCCGACCCCGGACCGGTCACGATCATCGACCGGCCGGCCTGGGTCACCCCGACGGTCGCCGGGATCATCCTGATCGGCGTCGTCGGCGTCGTCGGGTCGATCGTCATCGCCATCGCTTTCCACCGCCGCCATCCCCGGCTCCTCCCGGTCGGCTCCGTTCCCGCTCCCGCCGGCCCGCCGGGCGGCGGATTCGCGCCTCAGGGCCGGCCGTCATACGCGCCTTACGGTGGTGTCCCCGCTGGAGCGCCCAACCGTCCGGTGTACGGGCCGCCCGCGCCGCAGGGGCCAGGCGGCGCGTCCGGCCGTCCGGGGTTCGGGCCGCCCGGGTCCGCACCGCCCTCCGCACCGGCGGGCACCTCCGCCGACACGCCCCGGCAACCGGGCCAGGGAGCCTCCGCCTTCGCGCCGCCGGACCGGCAGGGCCAGGGTGCCTCCGCTTTCGCGCCGCCGGACCAGTCGGGCCAAGGAACCTCGGCGTTCGCGCCGCCGGCCCCGTCCGCCGGCGGGCGGCCGTCGTTCGCGGCGCCGGACGGGCCCGCGCCGCCGGGCGGGGCCGGGCACGCGCCGCCGGACCCGGCGTCGCGCCCCTCGTTCGGGGCTCCGGAGGAACCGTCCGGCGAATCCTGATCTGACCGGCCGGTCATCCGGCGCCGCGGGGGGCGCGTCCGTTACGCTCCGCTCGTGGCGCGCGCGGAGATCCCTGGCCCGGACACCGAACCGGACGCGGCCCCCGACGCGGCAAGGGACGAGCCCTCCGACGCCGCGCCCGGCGAGGTCCCGGACGCGCCGTCCGGCCCGCCCCGCCACCGGCGCCGGCCGCCCCGCGCGACGGCGCCCCTGCTGATCGCGACGGGCTGCGCGGCCGTGCTCGTCGTCGCGGGCGTCCGCCTGGTCGGCGAGGTGACGCGCGCGCCGACGCCCGCCGAGCGCTCCGCCGCGGTCGCCACCGAGATCGACCGGCGGTACCGGGCCTGGCCCGCCGGGCGGATCTTCCCCGCCGCGCTCCGCTACACCCTCGACGAGGGCTCCGCCGAGACGGCCCGGCGCGTGGGCATCGGCACCGACACCCGCTGCGACACCGCCGTCGACCCGCGGCTCGCGGCGTCGCTGACCGCGCGCGGCTGCCAGGCGGTGCTCCGCGCCACCTACCTCGACCAGGCGCAGGGCCTCGCCGTCACGATCGGGGTCGCGGCGTTCCCCGACACCGCGTCCGCGCACGGCGCCGTCGCGTGGTTCCCGCCGCGCGCGCCGGCGCCGGGACTGCGGGCGCTGCCGTTCACCGGGACGGTCGCGGCGCGCTGCGGCGACGCGGCCCGGCAGGCGTCCGCCGCGGCGCAGCGCGGCCCGTACGTCGTCGCCGCCACCGTCGGGTACGCCGACGGGCGGCCCACGCTGCGCGCCGCGCGGCGGCTCCCCGAGCTCGCCGAACTGGCGCCGCGTCTCGTCGACGGCGTG
This sequence comes from Actinomadura napierensis, assembly GCF_039529375.1. Lineage (NCBI taxonomy): Bacteria > Bacillati > Actinomycetota > Actinomycetes > Streptosporangiales > Thermomonosporaceae > Actinomadura > Actinomadura napierensis. Next base: position 11,424 of record NZ_BAAAMR010000116.1, on the reverse strand, counting down.
CTGCGCCCCCTGACCGCGCCCGCCGCGATCCGCTGCGGCACCCGGGAATGGTCGTGCTGAGAAGGCTGGGCGCGGCGCTGGCCGCGGCGGTCCTGGCCGTCCCGCCGCTCGTCCCCGGCACCGCCCGCGCCGACGAGGTGCGGGACGCGGTCATGCGGGTGCTGGAGTCGCTGGACGTCCCGCAGGCCTGGACGCTGTCGCGGGGCGCCGGCGCGACCGTGGCCGTCCTGGACTCCGGCGTGGACGCCGCGCAGGCCGACCTCGCCGGCTCGGTCACGACCGGCCCCGACTACACCGCGGGCGCGTCGCCGCCCGGCGTCCCGCCGAAACGGCTGCACGGCACGAACATGGCGTCCGTCATCGCCGGCCACGGGCACGGCCCCGGCGGCGCCCTCGGCATGGTCGGGGTCGCGCCGCAGGCCCGGCTGCTGGCGCTGCGGGTGATCCTCGAACGGGACGAACCGGGCTTCGCGACGTTCACCGGGAACCGCCGGTACGCCGGGACGATCGCGCAGGGCGTCCGGTACGCCGTCGACCACGGCGCCGACGTGATCAACCTGTCGCTCGGCCGCGCGTACCCGACCGAGCGGGAGCGGGCCGCCGTCGCCTACGCGGTCGCCCGTAACGTCGTGGTGGTCGCGGCGGCCGGCAACGGCGGCGCCGACCGGACCGCCAAGCGCGGCGGCCACACCGAGTACACCTATCCGGCGTCGTTCCCCGGCGTCATCTCCGTCGCCGCCGTCGACGCGCGGGGCCGGCACGCGAACTTCTCCAACCGCAACTCGGCCGTCGTCGTGTCGGCGCCGGGCGTCCAGATCATCGGCGCGGGCCCCGGCGACCGGTACTGGATCGGCGACGGCACCAGCCCCGCGACCGCGTTCGTGTCCGGCGTCGCGGCGCTGGTCAGGGCCCGCCACCCCGGCCTCGCCCCCGCGCTGGTCACGCAGGCGATCGTGGCGAGCACCCGGCACCGCCCGGCCGGCGGCTACGACCTCGGCGTCGGGTTCGGGCGGGTCGACGCGCTGGCCGCGCTCACCGCGTCCGACGCGCTCGCGGGCACCCGGATGGACGGCGCGGGCCTGGCCCCGGACCGCCGGTTCGCGGCCGGCGACGCCGGGCCCGTCCAGGTCGTGCACCGCTCGGGCGCCCTCGTCGTCGGCTGCGTCGCGATCGGGGCGCTGTCCCTGGCGGGCCTGGTCCTGGCCGGTTGGCGGTGGCGGGGCGGGGACTGGAGAATCGGCGCATGTGGTCGGAACCTGACGAGTACGCCGAGGCGGTCCTGGACACGGTGGACCGCATCCCGCCGGGGCGCGTCCTCGCCTACGGGGACATCGCCGAGATGGTGGGGCGGGGCGGGCCGCGGCAGGTCGGACGGGTGATGTCGCTGTTCGGCGGCGGGGTGCCGTGGTGGCGGGTGATCCGCGCGGACGGGCGCCCGCCGGCCTGCAACGAGGTCGAGGCGCACGAGCACTACCGGGCCGAGGGCACCCCGCTGCGCCCGGACGGCCGGCGGGTCGACATGACCCGCGCGCGCTGGAACGGCCACTCCTGACCGCGCACTCCCGACGCCGGCCCGCCGCGGCTCAACGTGTTCCGCGGGCGGGGTGCAGGCGGGGGGCGGCCAGCACGACGACCAGCAGGACGGCCGGGCTGAGCGCCGCCGCCAGCACGGGTGCGTGGGCCATCAGTGCGCCCGCGACCGCCGCGCCGGCGGCGAGGCTCAGGATCACGCAGGTCCGCAGCCCCGCGGCGGCGGTCTGCCCGGCGGTGAGGCCGCCCATGATCGAGGTCAGGGTCCCGGTGACGAACGTGGTGGTGATGCCGTCGGCGGCCATGCTGCGGGCTGCCGCCGTCTGCGCGCCCATCGCGGTGGACGACAGGGCGATCAGCGCGAGCAGCCCCGCGCCGCGCGGTTCCGCATCGGCGAGCGCCCAGCCGGCGAAGAACACCGTCTGCAGGGCGAGGACGACGCACAGGACCGCGGTCACGCGCGGCGGCCACACGTGCCCGGGGTCGGTGCGTCCGGCGACGCGGAACCCGGCCAGCAGGCCGAGCGCGAACGCCAGCGTGGCGATCCCGCAGCGGGCCAGGTCGACGCCGTGCGCCTCGCCGGCGGCGAGGCCGAACAGCACGATGTTGCCGGTCATGTTGGCGGTGAAGACCTTCTCCATGCCGAGGAAGCCGACGATGTCGGTCGTCCCGGCGCCGAAGGTCAGCAGCACCAGCAGCACCGCGCGCAGCCGGACGGGGGAGAGGGCGGGCCGGCCCCCGGCCGCCGCGTCCGGGGTGCGGGACGCGGCGGCCGGGGACAGGTCGGACGAGGTGGTCACCATGCTCCTTGCCGAGGGGGTGGACGCCGGACGGGCCGGTCAGAAGATGATCAGGCCGGCGACGGTCGCGACCACCAGGCCCGCCACCACCGGCAGGAACGAGCGCCGGACGAGGTCCATGACCGGCACCCGGGCGAACCCGGCGACGGCCAGCAGCGACGACCAGGCGATCAGCACGCCGCCGCCCGACCACACGCAGCCCATCTGGCCGATCGCGGCGAGCAGCGCCGGGTCGACGCCGGAGGTCGGGCCGAGCGTGCCGGCGAGGGAGCCGGTGAGCGGCAGCCCCGCGAAGCCCGACCCGTCCAGCCCGGTGATCATGCCGATGAGCAGGACGCCGAAGCCCACGACGTAGCGGCTGTCGGGGATGGCGCCCTCCATGTGGGTGACGGACTCGAACAGGAAGCCGGGCGCCTTCGCGCCGTCCCCGAGGCTCATGATCTTGCCGGCGAAGTCGGCGTTGCCGATGAAGAAGAACCCGGCGATCGGGATGACGACCCCCATCGCGCGGACGGCGAAGACCAGGCCGTCCACGATGTGGTCGGCGCAGGCCTGCAGCGCGTTGCCGGCGTCGCGGGCGACCGCGGCGGCGAGCAGCAGCGCGACGGTGACGCCGCCGACCAGCGCCGCGGCGTCGCCGCCGACGACCTCGGGGACGGCGTCGGTGAACTTGCCGAGCATCATGTAGCCGACGAGCCCGACGAGCGCGAGCGGGATGATCGCCGCGAACGCCTTGGACCGCTTCGGGCAGTCGTCGCCGGGAAGGTCGCCCCCGTTCAGCGACTTCAGCGCGGCGGCGGCCATCGCGTCGCCCGGCTCGCCCCCGGATCGTCCGAGTCCGCGGTTCCGTGTCCCGGAGGCGGGGCCGTCGCCGTTGCGCGGTGCGGGGACGGTCACCGAACCGGCACTCGCGCCCGAGCCGGAACCCGAGCCGGGGCCCGGGTCGAGGACGGCGACGGAGGCGTCACCCTCGGCGGTGGTGGTGGTGGCGGGCACGGGTGCGGGCTGCAGGATGCGGCGGCGCAGCGGCAGGCCCGGGATGAACGAGCGGCGTGCCACCGGGGCGGCGGCCTCCGTCTCGCCGGCCTCCCAGCGTTCGAGCAGCAGCGCGTCCGGCTCGCGGTACTGCGAGCGGGTCATCAGGTAGCCGAGGAACAGCGCCACGCCGCCGGTGATCAGCGACAGCACCATCGCCTTGTCGGCGACGGCGTCGGTGCTCACGTTGGCGGCCTTGGCCGACAGCCCCGGCGCGACCTGGATGACGTAGTCGCTGGACAGCGCCATGCCCTGGCCCGCGACGGCGATGGCCAGCGCGGCGGCGATGGGCGGCAGCCCGGCGGCGATCGCGGCGGGCAGCAGGATCGCGCCCATCAGCGGCACCGCCGGCGTCGGCCAGAAGAACAGGCTGATCGCGTAGGTGACGAACGCCAGCACCCAGAAGGCGGAGTGGCCCGACCGCATGACCAGCCGGAACGGCTCCACCATGCGGCGGTCGGCGCCGAGCGCGCGCAGCGCCCCGAGCAGCGCCGTGACGAGCGCGATGATGAGGAAGATGTTGAACAGCTCGGAGGCCGAGGTCAGGCTGGCATTGAAGATGGACTCCAGTCCTTTGACGAAGCTGCCGGTGAACGTCCAGGCGGTGAGGAACGTCGCCGCGATGGCGGGTATCACCACGTTCTTCCGGGCGATCATGACGGCGATGATGAGGACTATTCCGGACAGATAGACCCAGTGAGCGGCTCCCACGGGCGCGCCACCTCCCTGTCAGCGCCATCTGCGAGGCGATGGGCGCAACGGTTGCAGAGAATCTGGTCGATCCCTCCCCGGCGAGCAATGAGGAACGTGCACACGGCACGACCAGTCATTTTGTGCATGATGTCGGACTCGTTGGCAAGCAATCAGAGGTGTCCGGTTCGTCTGTGCACAGTGCCCAAGGAAGGCTGCCGATCTTCGGCATTCGGCCCGTATCGGGGCGGATCGGGGCGCGCCGAGACTGGGCGTCATGTCAGTACGGAACGCAACGCCGGCGGGCTTCGGGCACCCCGGCCGGGGCCCCGCCGCCGCCTCCGGCGGCATGGTCGCCTCCAGCCATCCGGCGGTCAGCCTGGCCGGCGCGCGGGTCCTCGCCGAGGGCGGGAACGCGGTGGACGCGGCGCTCGCCATGGCCGCGCTGTCCTGGCTCGCGCTGCCCGGCCAGTGCGGCGTCGGCGGCGACGCGTTCGCGCTGCTGCGCCGCCCGGACGGGTCGGTCGCCGCGTTCAACGGCAGCGGCTTCGGCCCGGACGGCGGCGAGCCCGCCTTCTACCGCGACCGCGGCCTGACCGCCGTCCCCCTGGAGGGGGCGCTCGCCGTCGCGGCCCCCGGCGCGGTCGGCGCGCTCGCCGCCCTGCACGCCGACTCCGCGTCCCGCGGCCTGCCCGAGCTGTGGGCGCCCGCGATCGCCGCCGCCGAGGACGGCCTGCCGTGCACCCTCAAGACCCGCGCCGACATCGTCGAGCGGCGCGACGCCCTCGCCCGCGACGCCGGCACCGCCGGGACGTTCCTGCCGGGCGGCCGCGTCCCGTCCGCCGGTGAGCCGCTCCACCAGCGGGAACTCGCCGGGACCCTGCGCCGCCTCGCCGCCGACCCGAACGACCTGTACGCGGGCGGGCTCGCCGAGCGATGCGTGGACGCGCTCGTCGCCGCCGGCGCCCCGTTCTCCGGCTACGAGTGGATGGCGAGCGGGCGCTCCGCCGCCGAGACGCCGCTGACCTGCGAATACCAGGGCGCGACCGTCCACCTCACGACGCCGCCGACGCCCGGCTGGATGGTCGCCCAGCAGGCGGGCCTGTGCGACGGCGTCCTGGCCGGGCTGCCGTGGATGTCGGCCGAGGCCGTCCACCGGATGGCGTCCGCCGCCCGGCTCGCCTTCGCCGACCGGTTCGCCGGGTGCGGCGCCGACAGCGACCACTGGCGCGGCCTGCTCGCCGCGGACGCGATCGCCGCCGCCCGCGCCCGCCTCGACGGCGGCGAACTCCCGGTCACCGCGCCCTCGCCGGTCCCCGCCGGCGGCGACACCACGTCCATGGTCGCGGTCGACGCGGAGGGACGCGCCGTCAGCCTCATCCACTCGCTCGCCTTCACCTTCGGCGCCCGGATGACCGTCCCCGGCACCGGGATCGTGCTGAACAACCGGCTCGGGCGCGGCGCCTACCTCATCGACGGCCACCCCAACGAGGTCCGGCCGCGGCGGCGTCCGCTGCACACCTTGAACGCCTGGCTCGTCACCGACTCCGCCGGACGCCTGCTGCACGTCGGCAACACCCCCGGCGGCGACGGCCAGGTCCAGTGGAACACCCAACTGCTCTCGCACCTGCTCGACCACGGCCACGACCCCGCGACGGCGGTCGCCGCGCCGCGCTTCACCGTCCATCCCGGCAGCGACGCCGACGTCATCGGACGGCCGCCGGAACTGCGCGTCGAGTCCCGGCTCGGCGCCGACCGCATCGAGGCGCTCCGCGCGTCCGGCCATGACGTCGTCGTCCAGGACGCCTGGGACGCCGGTGGCAGCGCCCAGATCATCTCCGTCGCCGGCGACGCCCTCCTCGGCGCCTCCGACCCCCGCCAGGACGGGGTGGCCCTCGGTGTCTGAAGCGAACTCGGTGTCTGACGCGCTTTCGCCGCCGCGCCCGCAGGGCGCCTACGTCACCGCCGTCGCCGAGCCGCTGCGCGCGGGCGATGTCCTGGTCGCGAGTGCCGGGATGACGCCGCGCGAGGACGGGCGGCTGGTCGTGACCGGCCTCGTCGGACAGGACATCGACGTCACCGCAGCCCGCGCCGCCGCCGCGCTCGCCGCCCGCAACGCCGTCGCCGCCGTGACGGCCGGGGAGTCCGGCCGGGTCCGGCGGTGGGTGCGGATGACCGTCTACGTGGCCTGCGCCGACGGGTTCACCGAGCTGTCCGCCGTCGCGGACGGCGCCTCGGAGGTCCTGGACGGCCTCGGGCTCGGACGCCCCGCGCGCAGCGCGATCGGCGTGCGGGCGCTACCCGGCGGCGCCCCGGTGGAAGTCGAGCTGACCGCGATCGCCGCAACGAACGTGGAGGACGAGTGACCGTGCACGAGGGCCTGAACTTCATCGGCGGGGAATGGGTTCCCGCCTCCTCGGGAGTGACGTTCCGGCGCCACAATCCCGCCGATCTCGGTGACGTCGTCGGTGAATTCCCCGAATCGTCGGCCGCGGACGTGGAAAAGGCCGTAGGGAGCGCCGTCGAAGGCGCCGCGAAATGGGGGGCGACGGCGGCGGAGAAGCGCGCCGACGTCCTGGAGGCCGCCGCGCGGTGGCTGGAGGACCGGGCGGGCGACCTGGTCGGCGAACTCGTGCGCGAGGAGGGCAAGACCCGCGCCGAGGCCGCCATGGAGATCTCCCGGACGCCCCGCAACCTGCGCTTCTACGCCGCCGAAGCCCACCGGATCGCGGGGGAGAGCTATCCGTCCGCCGACGGCGGCCTCGTCTACACGAGGCGCGAGCCGGTCGGGGTGGTCGGCGCGATCACACCCTGGAACTTCCCGCTGAACATCCCGTCCCGCAAGCTCGGGCCGGCGCTGGCGGCGGGCAACGCGGTGGTGTTCAAGCCGTCGCCGGTGACGCCGCTGCTGGCGCAGCGGCTCGTCGAGGCGCTGCTCGCGGGCGGGCTTCCCGCGAACGCGATCGCGCTGGTGCACGGCGGCGCGGAGGCCGGAGCGGCCGTCGCGGCGGACGAGCGGGTCGGCGCGGTGACGTTCACCGGCTCCACCCGAGCGGGACGCGCCGTCCACGCCGCCGTCGGGCCGTCGCGGCGCGCTCAGCTGGAGATGGGCGGCAAGAACCCCGTCGTCGTCATGGACGACGCCGACCTGGACCGGGCCGCGCAGATCATCGTCAAGGGCGCGTTCGGGCTGTCCGGCCAGGCGTGCACCGGCACCAGCCGGGTCATCGCGCACGACGCCGTCCACGACGAGCTGCTCGACCGGGTGGTACGCGCCGCCGAGGCGCAGCTCGTCGGGAACGGCCTGGACGACGGCGTCCAGATGGGCCCGCTCGCCGCCGACTTCCAGCTGGAGAAGTTCCTCGACTACGTCCGGATCGGTGAGGAGGAGGGCGCCAAGCTCGTCACCGGCGGGCGGCGCCTGCCCGGCGACGGCTACTTCGTCGCACCCGCCGTCTTCGCCGGCCTCACCCCGGACATGCGGATCACCCGCGAGGAGATCTTCGGGCCGGTGCTGGGCTTCCAGCGGGCGTCCGGCCTGGACGAGGCGATCGAGCTGGCGAACGGCACCGACTACGGGCTGTCCGCCGGGATCGTCACCCGCGACCTGGACCGGGCGCTGGAGTTCGCCCGCCGCTCCGAGACCGGCCTGGTGAAGGTGAACCAGCCGACGTCCGGAATGGCGATGACCGTGCCGTTCGGCGGCCTCAAGGACTCCAGCACGCAGACCTACAAGGAGCAGGCCGGCCCTTCGATGATGCTCTTCTACCTGCGTGAGAAGAGCATCTATGTGACCCCCTGAATAAGGAATCGCCGCACCACCGGAAGGAGCAAGGAAATGGCAGAGCTGCTGTCCAGGGAAGAGTTCCGCGCCGCGCTGGAGAACGCCATCAAGGGGCGTGAGGCGAAGAACGCCTCGTTCAGCCAGGCGTGGGCCAACGGTGAGCTGAAGCGGGAGCACTTCGCCCGCTGGGCGGAGAACCACTACCACTACGTCGGGCCGTTCGCCGACTACCTCGGCTATGTCTACGGCAACACGCCCGACGAGTTCACCGGCGCCAAGGACTTCACGCTCCAGAACATGTACGAGGAGGAGCTCGCCGACATCCGGCACACCGACCTGCTGATCCGGTTCGCCGAGGCGTGCGGCACCACCCGGGAGCGGGTCGAGGACCCCGACAACATGAACGCCATCACCCGCGGCCTCCAGGCCTGGTGCTACGCGGTCGCGATGCGCGAGCACTTCGTGGTCGCCACCGCCGCCCTCGTGGTCGGCTTGGAGTCGCAGGTGCCGGGCATCTACAAGAAGCAGATCGTGCCGCTGCGCGAGGTGTACGGGTTCACCGAGGACGAGATCGAGTTCTTCGACCTGCACATCACCTCCGATGTGGTGCACGGCGAGCGCGGCTACCAGATCGTCCTGGACCACGCCGACACGCCCGCCCTCCAGCAGCGCTGCCTGAAGCTGTGCCGGTGGGGCGCGGAGATGCGCTTCTCCTACACGCAGGGCCTCTACGACACCTACGTCAAGCCCGACCTCGTCACCGCCTGATCCGAACCCGACCCGGCGGCGGGGGCCGGCGCCCCCGCCGCCGCACCACACGCGAGGAGGTCCCCGTGGACGAGCAGCGGGGGGACGAGCAGCCGGAGGAGTGGGTGGAGGCCGCGTCGCTGGCGCAGCTGCGCAAGCGCAGGCGGCTCGGCGTGACCGTGGCCGGGCGGGCGATCGCGCTGTTCCTGGTGGGCGACGACGTCTACGCGCTGGACGACGTGTGCGTCCACAAGCAGCGGTCCCTGTCCAAGGGGACCGTGCTGAACGGGCGGGTGATCTGCCCCGGCCACCAGTGGCTGATCGACCCGGCGACCGGACGCGTCGAGGACCGGGACGAGTGCCAGCCGAGCCACGCCGTGCGGATCGCCGGCGACGCCGTCTACGTGGACCCGCGTCCGCGCGTCCTGTCAGAGGAGCACTAGATGACGACACGCACTTCTTCGGGGGGTACAGGGGGGTCGTCCCCCCTGACGGAACTCGAGTCGGTCGTGGTGGCCGGGGCGGGGCAGACCGCCGCCGTCGCCGCCCGCACGCTGCGCCGCCGCGGCTTCGAGGGCCGCGTGACCCTGGTCGGCGCCGAACCGCACGTCCCGTACCAGCGCCCGCCGCTGTCGAAGGAGTACCTGGCGGGCGAGGACGACCGCGACGAGCTGTACCTGCTCACCCCCGACTGGTGCGAGGGCAACGGCGTCGAGCTGCGGCTCGGCGCGGCGGCGACCGCGATCCGTCCCGCCGAGCGGGCACTGGAGCTGGCGGACGGCTCGTCCCTGCGGGCCGATGCGCTGCTGATCGCGACCGGCGGACGGCCGCGCCGGCTGCCGGGGATCGACGGCGACCGCGTCCGCTACCTGCGCACCATCGACGACGCCGACCGGCTGCGCGCCGAGCTGCGGCCCGGCGCGCGGGTCGTGGTGATCGGCGCCGGGTTCATCGGCTGCGAGGTCGCCTCCACCGCGATCGGCCTCGGCGCGCAGGTCACGCTGGTCGAGCAGGCGGCACGGCCGCTCGGGCACGTCCTCGGCGACCTGATGGGCGACGTCATGGCCGCGCTGCTGCGCACCAGCGGCGTCGACCTGCGCACCGGCGAGAAGGTCGAGGGCTACGCCGAGACCGCGTCGGGCGCGGTCGTCACCACCAGCGGCGGCGCGTACCTGGAGGCGGACGTGGTCGTCGTCGGCGCCGGCATGGTGCCGAACGTCGAGGCCGTCACCGGCGCGGGCATCGAGACCGCGGGCGGGATCCCCGTCGACGAGTACTGCCGGACGTCCGTCGACGGCGTCTACGCGGCCGGCGACGTCGCCCTGCAATGGCGGCCCGAGCTGGGACGCCGCGTCCGCGCCGAGCACTTCGACAACGCCAACGCGCAGGGCATGGCCGCCGCGAAGAACATCCTCGGCGGGACGTCCGCGCACACCGCGCCGCCGTGGTTCTGGTCCGACCAGTTCGGCCGCAACCTCCAGCACGCCGGGCACTGCGACGGCGCCGACCGGGTCGTCGTCCGCGGCCGCGTCGAGGACTTCGACTTCGTCGCCTTCCACCTCTCCGGTGGCGTGCTGCGCGGCGCGTTCGCCGTCGACCGCGGCGGCGACCTCGCCGTGGCGCGGCAGCTGATCGGCGCGGGCGCCGTGCCCGATCCCGACGTCCTGCGCGACGAGGACGCCGACCTCACCGAACTGTTCGACACCCTCTAGCCGACCCGACGCACCCTGAGGAGCGACCGATGGAATACCAGCCCGTGGCCCGCTCGGGCCAGGTGCCCGAGGGCGTCGTCCGCCGCTTCTTCGTGGGCGAGGCCGAGGTGGCCGTCGCCCGCTGGGACGGCGAGGTGCACGCCATGTCCAACTACTGCACCCACCTGGACTGCCTGCTGTCGTCCGGCCGCGCCACCGAGGACGGCCTGCTGTGCTCCTGCCACGGCAGCGTCTTCGACTTCGGCACCGGCGAGCCGATCACCCCGCCCGCCACCAAGGCGATCCGCGTGTACCCGGTGAAGGAGGAGGACGGGCAGATCCTCGTGCACGTCCCGCCGGAGGACGCCGCGGACGGCGGCCCGCGCCGCCGCAAGCTCGCCCGCGGATGACGACGGTCGACCGGGGGCGCAGCGCCCACGGCCACCACGAGGCGGGGGGCGGGTCGTGGGCGGCGCTCGTCCCGCTGCTGCTCGGCACGTTCACCGGGACCGTCGCCAACACCATCGTCAACGTCCCGCTGACCCTGATCCTGCGGGACCTGGACGCCCCGATCTCCGCCGGGACCCTGGTCGTCGTCGCGTTCACGCTGACGTTCGCCGTGCTGCTGCCGGTGTCGGGCTGGCTCGGCGACCGGATCGGCCCGCGCCGGGTGTTCGTCGCGTCCATGCTCGCGCTGGCGATCGCGTCGGCGGGCGCCGGGATGGCCGGAACGCTGCCGCTTCTGGTCGCGATGCGGGCCGTGCAGGGCGTCGCGACGGCCGCGATGCTGCCCGCCGTCATGGCGCTGATCGCCGCGCGGTTCGACGGCGACCGGCGCGGCCGGGCCCTCGGCCTGTGGGCCGCCGCGCACGGCGTCGGGCAGGCCGCCGGGCCGACGCTCGGCGGCGGCCTCGCCACCTGGTTCGGCTGGCACGCGGTGTTCTGGCCGGTCGTGCCGGTGTGCCTGGCCGCCGCCGCCCTCGCGCTCCGGTTCTTCCCGGCGGGGCGGGCGCGGGCCGTCCCGGTCGACTGGCGCGGCGCCGCGCTCCTCACCCTCGCCTCCGCGCTCGGCGCCGATACGGCGCCCGCCGCCGCCAGCCTTGGCGCCGCCTCGCCCGTCGTGTGGTGCGGTGCCCTTGCCGGGCTG
>NZ_BAAAMR010000115.1:0-29287 GCF_039529375.1 Actinomadura napierensis | reverse complement strand
CCTCGCCCGCCAATCCCTCCACAACAACGAATGCGACCTCGCACTCGCCGGCGGCATCGCCATCATGTCCACGCCCAGCGTCTTCGTGGAATTCTCCCGGCAGCGTGGGCTCTCCCCCGACGGCCGGTGCAAGCCGTTCGCCGCGGCGGCCGACGGGACCGGCTGGTCGGAAGGCGTCGGGCTGCTCCTGGTCGAGCGGCTGTCGGACGCGCGGCGCAACGGCCACCCCGTCCTGGCCGTCGTGCGCGGCTCGGCGATCAACCAGGACGGGGCGAGCAACGGCCTGACCGCGCCGAACGGCCCGTCCCAGCAGCGCGTCATCGAAGACGCCCTCGCCAATGCGCGGCTGGCAGCCGCCGACGTGGACGTGGTGGAAGCGCACGGCACCGGAACCACCCTTGGCGACCCCATCGAAGCCCAAGCACTCATCGCCACCTACGGACGCCAGCGCCCCGCCGACCGGCCCCTGCACCTGGGCTCCATCAAATCCAACATCGGCCACACCCAGGCCGCCGCCGGTGTTGCGGGCATCATCAAGATCGTCCAGGCCATGCAGCGGGGCGTCCTGCCCTGTACCCTCCACGTCGACGAGCCGACCCCGCACGTCGACTGGACGGCCGGAGCGGTCGAACTGCTCACCGAGCAGATCCCCTGGCCGGAGACCGGGCGGCCCCGCCGCGCCGCCATTTCCTCCTTCGGCATCAGCGGCACCAACGCCCACCTCATCGTCGAGCAGGCACCCCCTGCCGAGGAGGCGGGGCCGTCGTCCGATGCCGAGGCGGAGGTGTCGGCCGGCGAGACTTCGGGACCGGAGACGCTGCCGTGGTCGCTGTCGGCCAAGACCGAAGCCGGGCTCGCCGCGCAGGCCCAGCGGCTGATCGAGCACCTGGACGCCCACCCCGACCTGGACCCCGGCCAGATCGCCTGGGCGCTGGCCACCACGCGTTCGGTCATGGAGCACCGCGCCGTCCTTGTCGGAGACCAGGCACAATTGCGCGAGGGCCTGCGGGCCCTCGCGGCCGGTGAGCCGCACCCCGCGGTCGTGTCGGGCCGCTCGGGGCCCCATGGCAAAACGGTGATGGTGTTCCCCGGCCAGGGTTCGCAGTGGGCCGGGATGGGCGCCGAACTCCTGGCCACCAGCCCGGTGTTCCGGGATCACATCCGGGCCTGTGAGCAGGCGCTCTCACGCCATGTGGACTGGTCGTTGACCGACGTGCTCACCGGTGCCGAGGGGGCCGCGTCCCTTGACCGGGTCGATGTGGTGCAGCCCGTGCTGTTCGCGGTGATGACCGGCCTCGCCCATCTGTGGCGGTCGCTGGGCGTCGAGCCCGACGCCGTGATCGGCCACTCCCAGGGCGAGATCGCCGCCGCCTACACCGCCGGCGCACTCACCCTCAACGATGCTGCTCAGCTCGTGGCGTTACGCAGCCAGGCCCTCACCGCCCTGGCCGGGACCGGCACCATGGCCGCCGTCCACGCCACCGCCTCCGACCTGGCGGACCTGCTCCCCGACGACATCGCGATCGCCGCGGTCAACGGACCGGCCACCACCATCGTCGCCGGGTCCGAGGACGCCGTCACCACCCTGCTCGACCGGTGCGAGCAGCACAAGATCAAGACCCGCCGCATCGACGTCGACTACGCCTCGCACAGCCCCGCCATCGACACCATCGCCGAGCAGATCACCGCGGCCGCCCGCGAGGTCAGTCCGAACGCCGCGGCCGTCCCGATCCACTCCACGGTCACCGGCCGGCCGATCGACGGCATGGAACTGGACAGCCGCTACTGGTTCGACAACATCCGCAACACCGTCGACTTCCACCCCACCGTCATGCGCCTCGCCGAGCAGGGCCACACCACCTACATCGAGGCCAGCCCCCACCCGACGCTCACCACGCCTGTCCAGCACACCCTGGACGCGCGCGACACACCCGCCCTCGCCGTGGGCACGCTTCACCGCGACCACCCGGCTTGGACGCAGATCCTCACCAACCTCGCCCACCTGCACGCGCACGGCGTCCCGCTCGACTGGGCCCGCGTCCTGAGCGCGCTGGGTACCGGCCGCCCGGACACGCTCCCGTCCCTGCCGAACTACGCGTTCCAGAGGCAGCGCTACTGGCTGGACGCCGCCGCCGGGGCCACCGACGTCACGTCGGCGGGCCTGGAGACGGGCGGCCACCCGCTGCTCGGCGCGTGCGTGACGCTCGCCGACGAGCAGACCACCGTCTTCACCGGACGCCTGTCCCCCGACACCCACCCCTGGCTCGCCGACCACACCATCAACGGCATCCCCGTCCTACCCGGCACCGCCTACCTCGAACTCGCCATCCACGCAGGCGACCACACCGACACACCCCACATCCAGGAACTCTCGCTCCAGAAGCCACTCGCTCTCACGGCCCCCGCCCAGTTCCAGATCACCGTCGGTGCCCCCGGCGACGACGGTCAGCGCGCCCTGACCATCCACTCCCGCACCGCCGCCGAGTCCGACGAGCCGTGGACGTGCCACGCCACCGGCACCCTCAGCCCCGGTCTCGCGGCCCCGGCCGAGCCCATGCCCTGGCCGCCCGCCGGCGCCGAGGAGGTCGCCACCGGCGACCTCTACCAGCGGTTCGCGGACCTGGGTCTGGAGTACGGCCCCCTCTTCCAGGGCGTCCACACCGCCTGGCGCGCCCCGGAGGGGATCTACGCCGAGGTCCGGCTCCCCGACCCCGACGCCGCCACCGGCTACACCCTGCACCCCGCGCTGCTGGACGCGGCGCTCCACCCGGTCGCGCTGGCCGGCGGCGGGGACGACCAGGCCCACCTGCCCTTCACCTGGGAGGGCGTGACCTTCCACGCCGCCGGCGCCACCGCGCTCCGCGTCGCCGTCATCCCGTCCGGCGACCAGGTCACCAGCCTGTCCATCACCGCCACCGACCCCGCCGGGCAGCCCGTCGCGACCATCGAGACGCTCACCCTCCGGCCGCTCACCGGGCTGCCCGCCAAGCCCGCCCGCGACAACCAGCTCTACACGCTGACCTGGCCGGTACTGCAGGCCGGCGCACCGGCCGCCGGCCCCGTCGCGATCCTGGCTTCGTACGGCCCCGGCCTCGCCCGCCTGCTGCACGCCGCGTCCGCCGTCCCCGCACAGGTCTATGAGGACCTCCGGCAGATCACCGAGCCGCCCCCGGTGCTCTGCGTCCCGTGCGAACCGGGCGACGGCGACCCGCCCGGCCCGGCCCACGCGGTCACGCGCGAGATGCTGGACCTGCTCCAGCGGTACCTGGCCGACGAGCGGCTGAACGACACCCGGCTCGTGCTGGTGACCCGCAACGCCGTCGGCGTCGACACCGGCGTGGCCGGGCGGGAAGCGCCCGGCCTGGCGCAGTCGCCGGTGTGGGGGCTGGTCCGCAGCGTCCAGGTCGAGCACCCCGACCGCGTCACCATCGTGGACGTGGACGGGCGGCCCGCCAGCCACGCCGCGTTCGCCGCCGCGATCGGGACCGCGGCGGCGCAGGACGAACCCCAGCTCGCCGTCCGCGACGGCGCGATCCACGCGCCCCGGCTGGTCCGGGCCGGGCAGCGGCCGATGCTCGCCCCGCCCCCGGACGGCCCCTGGCGGCTGACCGTCGCGGGCAAGGGCACGCTGGAGAACCTGACCCTGGTGCCCGCGCCGGAGCTGGACGACGCGCTGGGCAGCGGGCAGGTCCGCATCGCGGTGGCGGCGGTCGGCGTCAATTTCCGCGACGTCCTGTACGCGCTCGGCATGATCCCCCAGGACCAGCGCCCGCTCGGCGGGGAGGGCGCGGGCACCGTCGTCGAGGTCGGCCCGGACGTGGACCGCCTCGCCGTCGGCGACCGGGTCATGGGCATCTTCACCGGCACCGGCCCCACCGCCGTCGCCGACCACCGGATGATCACCCGCATCCCGCACGGCTGGACGTTCACCCGGGCGGCGACGGTGCCCGTCGCCTACCTCACCGCGTACTACGCGCTACGGGACCTGGCCGGGATCGAGCCCGGCCGGCGGCTCCTGCTGCACGCCGCGACCGGCGGCGTCGGCACCGCCACGCTGCATCTCGCCCGTCATTGGGGCATCGAGGTGTTCGCCACCGCCAGCCCCGCCAAGTGGAACGTCCTGCATGAGCACGGCCTGGACGAGGCCCACATCGCGTCCTCCCGGACGCTGGAGTTCGAGGAGCACTTCGGCGACGCCCTCGGCGATCGGCACATCGACGTCGTCCTCAACGCCCTGGCCGGCGAGTTCAACGACGCCTCACTCCGCCTCCTCGCCCCTGGCGGACACTTCCTGGAGATGGGCAAGACAGACATCCGCGACCCCGAGCAGGTGGCCGCCGCCCACCCGGGCGTCCACTACCAGGCGTTCGACATCATGCAAGCCGGCCCCGAGCGCATCCAGGAGATCCTCACCGACCTGCACGATCTGTTCGCGGACGGGCGTCTTCACGCCCTGCCGGCGACCACCTACGACATCCGCCACGCGCCCGAGGCGTACCGGCACCTCAGCCAGGCCCGCCACATCGGCAAGGTCGTCCTGACCATCCCCGCCCGCACCCGCCCCGACGGCACCACCCTGATCACCGGCGGCACCGGCACCCTCGGCGGCCTCATCGCCGAACACCTGATCACCGACCACGGCGTCACCCGCCTGGCCCTGGCCAGCCGCACCGGACCCGACACGCCCCAAGCCCGAGAACTGCGCCACCACCTGGAAGAACTCGGCGCCCACGTCACCATCACCGCCTGCGACACCGCCGACCCCACCCAACTCACCGAACTCCTCACCGCCATCCCGGCCGAACACCCCCTCACCGCCGTCATCCACGCGGCCGGAGTGACCGACGACGCCGTCGTCACCTCCCTCACCGCCCAACAGATCGACAAGGTCTTCGCACCCAAGGTCGACGCCGCCTGGAACCTGCACCAGCAGACCCGCCACCTCCCCCTGAGCGCCTTCATCCTGTTCTCCTCGGCCGCCGCCACCCTGGGCTCACCCGGCCAGGCCGCCTACGCCGCCGCCAACCACTTCCTCGACACGCTCGCGGCGTACCGCCGGGCGCAGGGCCTGCCCGCCCAGTCCATCGGCTGGGGCTACTGGCAGCAGGCCACCGGCATGACCGCCCACCTCACCGACACCGACCGCAGCCGCATCACCGAGAACCTCGCGGCCATCACCGACGTCCAGGGCCTGGAGCTCTTCGACGCCGCCCTGGCCACCCCCGTACCCCACCTGGTCGCCACGCCGATCAGCACGCGCGGCCTCCCCACCCCCGTGCCCGCGCTGATGCGCGCGCTCACCGCGCCCGGCAGGCGGACCGCCATCGGGACGGCCGCCGCCGACGACCTGGCCGCCCAGCTCGGCGGCCTCGGCGAGGAGGAGCAGCAGCAGCGGCTGCTGGCCCTGATCCGCAGCAACGTCGCCACCGTCCTGGCGCACGCCTCGGCCGAGGACATCGACGTCGGCCGCCCGTTCAGCGAGCTGGGGTTCGACTCGCTCACCGCGATCGAGCTGCGCAACCGGCTGGCCACCGCCATCGGGCAGCGCCTCCCGTCCACCCTCGTCTTCGACCACCCCACCCCGGATGCCCTGGCCCGCCACCTGAGGACCATCCTCCTCGGCACGGGCGCCGCGACCGCCAAGGGCACGCGGACGGTCGCCGCCGACGAGCCGATCGCGATCGTGGCGATGGGGTGCCGCTACCCGGGCGACGTGCGGACACCGCAGCAGCTCTGGGACCTGGTGGTCGGCGGCGTAGACGCCATAGGCGAGTTCCCCGCGAACCGGGGCTGGCCACTCGCCGACCTGCACCACCCCGACCCCGACCACCCAGGAACCACCTACGCCCGCGAAGGCGGGTTCCTCTACGACGCCGACCACTTCGACGCCGACTTCTTCAACATCAGCCCCCGCGAGGCCCAAGCCACCGACCCCCAACAACGACTGCTGCTCGAAACCGCCTGGGAGACCATCGAGAACGCCCACATCAACCCGGCCACCCTCAACGGCACCCGCACCGGCATCTTCACCGGCATCTCATCGCAGGACTACAGTTCGGGCCTCCCGGAGCTGTCCAGCGCATCGGAGAGCTACACCGGGACCGGTTCCTCGATCAGCGTCGCGTCGGGCCGCATCGCGTACTCGCTCGGCCTGGAAGGGCCCGCGCTGACCATCGACACCGCGTGCTCGTCCTCCCTGGTCGCCCTCCACCTGGCGTGCCAGTCCCTGCGGCAGGGGGAGTGCGATCTCGCGCTCGCCGGCGGCGCCACCGTCATGTCCAGCCCCGGCGCGTTCGTGGTGTTCTCGCGGCAGCGGGGCCTGGCCCGCGACGGACGCTGCAAGCCCTTCGCCGCGGCGGCCGACGGCACCGGCTGGGGCGAGGGCGTCGGCCTGCTGCTGGTCGAACGCCTGTCGGACGCCCAGCGCAACGGCCACCCCGTCCTGGCCATCGTGCGCGGCTCGGCCGTCAACCAGGACGGCGCCAGCAACGGCCTCACCGCACCGAACGGCCCCTCTCAGCAGCGCGTCATCCAGGACGCCCTGGCCAACGCCCGCCTCACCTCCGCCGACGTGGACGTCGTGGAGGCCCACGGCACCGGCACCACCCTGGGCGACCCCATCGAAGCGCATGCGCTCATCGCCACCTACGGCCGGCAGCGTCCCGCCGACCTGCCGCTGCGGCTGGGCTCCATCAAGTCCAACATCGGCCACACCCAGGCCGCCGCGGGCGTGGCGGGCATCATCAAGATGATCCAAGCCATGCGGCACGGCGTTCTGCCCCAGACCCTGCACGTGGACGAGCCGACCCCCCACGTCGACTGGAGCACCGGGAACGTCGAACTGCTCACCGAGCAGATCCCCTGGCCCGACACCGGGCGACCCCACCGGGCCGCGATCTCCTCCTTCGGCATCAGCGGCACCAACGCGCACGTGATCGTGGAGCAGGCGCCCGCGCCGCCGCCCGCCGGCGCCGTCCCGGCCCGGCCGCGCCCCGCGCCCCAGGCGGTGCCGTGGCTGATCTCGGCGAAAACCGAGGCCGGGCTGGCCGCGCAGGCCGGACGGCTGGCCGAGCACCTGGACGCCCACCCCCACCTGGACCCCGGCCAGGTCGCCTGGGCGCTGGCCACCACCCGCTCGGTCCTGGACCACCGCGCCGTCATCGTCGGGGACGAGGCGGAGGTACGGGCGGGCCTGCGGGCGCTCGCGGCGGGCGAGCCGCACCCCGGCGTGGTGACCGGCCGCGTCCTGCCCGGCGGGCCGGGCAGGACGGTGTTCGTCTTCCCTGGCCAGGGCTCACAGTGGGCCGGGATGGGCGCCGAACTGCTGCAGACCAGCCCGGCGTTCCGCGACCACATCCTCGCCTGCGACCAGGCGCTCTCACGGCACGTGGACTGGTCGCTGACCGACGTGCTCACCGGTGCCGAGGGGGCCGCGTCCCTGGACCGGGTCGACGTGGTGCAGCCGGCGCTGTGGGCGGTCATGACCGGCCTGGCGCACCTGTGGCGCTCGCTCGGGGTCGCCCCCGACGCCGTGGTCGGCCACTCCCAGGGCGAGATCGCCGCCGCCTGCACCGCAGGCGCCCTCACCCTGGAGGACGCCGCCCAGCTCGTGGCGTTACGCAGCCAGGCCCTCACCGCCCTGGCCGGGACCGGCACCATGGCCGCCGTCCACGCCACCGCCTCCGACCTGGCGGGCCTGCTCCCCGACGGCGTCGCGATCGCCGCGGTCAACGGGCCCGCCACCACCATCGTCGCCGGGCCCGGGGACGCCGTCACCGCCCTGCTCGAAAGCTGCGCGCACCAAGAGATCAAGACCCGCCGGATCGACGTCGACTACGCCTCGCACAGCCCCGCCATCGAAGCGATCGCCGACGAGATCACCGAAGCGGGCGCCGGGATCCATCCCCGGGCCGCCGACGTCCCGATGTACTCCACCGTCACCGGCCGCCTCATCGACGAGACGGAGCTGAACGACCGCTACTGGTACGACAACATCCGCAGCACCGTCCAGTTCCACCCCGCCATCACCCACCTCGCCGACCAGGGCCACACCACCTACATCGAGGCCAGTCCCCATCCCATCCTCACGATCGGGATCCAGCAGAGCCTCGACGACCTCGGCACCGCCGCCGTCAACACCGGCACGCTGCACCGCGACCACCCGGCCTGGACGCAGCTCCTGACGGGCCTCGCGCACCTCCACGTCCACGGCCTCGCCACCGACTGGACCCGGATCCTCGACACCCTGGGCGTCCCCCGGCCCTCGACGCCGCCCGCCCTGCCCACCTACGCCTTCCAGCGCCAGCGCTACTGGCTGCGCGCCCAGGCCGGCGCCGCCAACGTCGCCGCCGCGGGCCTCAAGGACGCCGACCACCCCCTGCTCGGCGCGTGCGTGACGCTCGCCGACGAGCAGACCACCGTCTTCACCGGACGCCTGTCCCTCGACACCCACCCCTGGCTCGCCGACCACACCATCAACGGCATCCCCGTCCTGGCCGGCACCGCCTACCTCGAACTCGCCATCCACGCAGGCGACCACACCGGCACACCCCACATCCACGAACTCACCCTCCACACCCCCCTCGCCCTGGAGCGGGAGGCGCCCGCGCTCGTCCAGGTCACCCTGCACGCACCCGACGGCGGCGGCCACCGCCACCTGGCCATCCACTCCCGCCCCGACACCGGCGACGACGAGCAGCCCTGGACCTGCCACGCCACCGGCGCGCTGGCGCCCGACCCGGCGCCGCTCCCCGGAGCGCCGGACCTCACCGCCTGGCCCCCACCAGGCGCCGAGCCCATCGACACCCGCGACCTCTACCAGCGGTTCGCCGAACGCGGCTTCGCCTACGGCCCGCTGTTCCAGGGCGTGCGGGCGGCCTGGCGCACCGGTGAGGGCATCTACGCCGAGATCGGCCTCCCCGACCCCGACGCCGCCACCGGCTACACCCTCCACCCGGCGCTGCTGGACGCCGCGCTCCACCCCGCCGCCCTGTTCGCCGGCGGCCCCGGCGAACAGGCGCACCTTCCCTTCGCCTGGGAGGGCGTCACCTTCCACGCCGCACGCGCCACCGCGCTCCGCGTCGCCGTCACCCCGACCGGCGACCAGGCCACCGGCCTGTCCATCACCGCCACCGACCCCGCCGGGCAGCCCGTCGCCACCATCGGCGCGCTCACCCTGCGCCCGGTCACCGGCGGTCTGCCGACCGCTCCCGCGCGCCGCGACCACCTGTACACGCTGTCCTGGCCGCCCCTGCCGCCGGCCGAGCCGACGGCTCCCGAAGACCGCATCGCGATCCTCGATCCCCGTGGGTCCGAGCTCGCCGAGGAGCTTCGCACCACGCTGGGCTACGACGACGTGAACGAGGACGCCCCGCCCCCGATCGTCCTCATCCCCTGGTCCGACCCGGGCGGCGAGGTGCTCGCCCGCGCCCGCTCCGCCGTCCAGGACGTGCCGGAGCTGCTCCAGCGATGCCTGGCCGACGACCGCTTCACCGGCACCCGCCTGGTCCTGCTGACGGCCAACGCCACCGCCGCCACCGACCAGGACGCGGTGGACCTCGCCGAGAGCCCGGTGTGGGGCCTGGCCCGCAGCGTCCAGGCCGAGCACCCCGGCCGCCTCACGCTCATCGACGTCGACGGGCGGGCCGCGAGCCTCCAGACGCTCCCCACCGCGATCGCCACCGCCCTGGACGAGGACGAGCCCCGGCTCGCGGTCCGCGGCACCGGCATCCACGCCGCCCGGCTGATCAGGACGGCCCCACCCCACGACACCGCAGGTGACCGGCCCGTGCTCGCCCCCGGCGGCACCGTGTTGATCACCGGTGGCACCGGGGCCCTCGGCGCGCTGGTCGCCGAGCACCTGGTGACCGCACACGGCGTCACCCACCTGATCGTCACCGGCCCCGAGCCGGACGCCGAGGATCTGCGGCGCCGCCTGGAGGAACCGGGCGCCCACGTCACGGTGACCGGCTGCGACGCCGCCGACCCGGAACAGCTCGCCGGGCTGCTCGCCGGCATCCCCGAAGCGCATCCCCTCACCGGGATCATCCACGCGGCCGCGCCGGGTCCCCACCCGGACGCCGCCTGGAACCTGCACCAGCAGACCCGCCACCTCCCCCTGGACGCCTTCGTCCTGTTCTCCTCGGCCGCCTCCATCCTCGGCTCCCGCGGCCAGGGCGCGAACGCCGCCGCCGACCACTTCCTCGACGCCCTCGCCGCCCACCGGCACGCCGCCGGCCTCCCGGCCCTGACCATCGCCTGGGGCTCCATGGACGATGCGTCCGGCGAGACCGCGGCGCTGACGCCGGAGCGGGCGCTTGCCCTGTTCGACGCGGCCCTGGCGGCCGCGCACCACCGCGTCCTGGCCGCCCCCGTCCGCGTGGGCGCCCTGCCCACGCCGGCGCCCGCGCTGTTCAGGGCGCTGGTCCCCGGCGGCGCCGCCCGGCCCACCGCCGGGGGCACGGCCGCCCACTCGAACGCCCTGGCCGAATACCTGTCCACGCTCGGCCCCGACGAGCAGCACGATCACCTGCTGTCGCTCCTGCGCACCAGCATCGCGACCGTGCTGGCGCACGCCACACCCGACAGCGTCGACACCGACCGCCCCTTCAACGAGCTGGGCTTCGACTCGGCGATGTCGGTGGAGCTGCGCAACCGCCTGGGCATGACCACCGGCCGGCGGTTGCCGGCCACGCTCGTCTTCGACTACCCGACGCCCGACGCGCTGGCTCGCCACCTGCGGGACGTCCTGCTGGGCACGCGGACGTCCGCTCGGGCCGAGGCCATCGCCGTGCGCGCGGACGAGCCGATCGCCATCATCGGCATGGGGTGCCGCTACCCCGACGGCATCCAGACGCCGCAGCAGCTCTGGGACCTGGTCGCCGCCGGCCGTGACGCGATCGGTGAGTTCCCGGCGAACCGGGGTTGGCCGGTCGCCGACCTCTACCACCCCGATCCCGACCACCCGGGCACCACCTACGCCCGCGAGGGCGGGTTCCTCTACGACGCCGACCACTTCGATGCCGACTTCTTCAACATCAGCCCCCGCGAGGCCCAAGCCACCGACCCCCAACAGCGACTGCTGCTCGAAACCGCCTGGGAGACCATCGAGAACGCCGGGATCAACCCGGGCACCCTGCACGGCACCCGCACCGGCATCTTCACCGGCATCTCATCGCAGGACTACGGATCGGGGCTCGCGAACCTGTCCAGCGAGTCCGAGGGCCATCTCGGCCCGGGGACGTCCGGCAGCGTGGCGTCGGGCCGGATCGCCTACACCTTCGGCCTGGAGGGGCCCGCGGTCACCATCGACACCGCCTGCTCGTCCTCCCTGGTCGCCCTGCACCTGGCCTGCCAGGCGCTGCGCCAGGGCGAGTGCGACATGGCGCTGGCCGGAGGGGCGAGCGTGATGTCCAGCCCCGGCGCGTTCGTGGCGTTCTCGCGGCAGCGCGTGCTGTCCCCCGACGGCCGGTGCAAGGCGTTCGCCGGCGCGGCCGACGGCACCGGCTGGGCGGAGGGCGTCGGCCTGCTGCTGGTCGAGCGGCTGTCGGACGCGCGACGCAACGGCCACCCGGTCCTCGCCGTGGTCCGCGGCTCGGCCGTCAACCAGGACGGCGCCAGCAACGGGCTGACCGCCCCCAACGGCCCCGCCCAGCAGCGGGTGATCAACCAGGCGCTCGCGGCCGCCGGCCTGGGCCCCGACGAGGTGGAGGCGGTCGAGGCGCACGGCACCGGCACCGCACTGGGCGACCCCATCGAGGCGCAGGCGCTCATCGCCACCTACGGGCAGCGGCGCCCCGCCGACCGGCCGCTCTGGCTGGGCTCGGTCAAGTCGAACATCGGGCACACCCAGGCCGCCGCCGGCGTCGCCGGAGTCATCAAGATGGTCCAGGCGATGCGGCACGGCGTCCTGCCCCGGACCCTCCACGTCGACGAGCCGACCCCGCACGTCGACTGGTCGGCCGGTGCGGTACGGGTGCTCACCGAGCCGATGGCCTGGCCCGAGACCGGGCGGCCACGGCGCGCCGCGATCTCGTCCTTCGGGATGAGCGGGACCAACGCCCACACCATCATCGAACACGCACCAGAACCGGTCCCGGCGTCCGACGGCGGCGGCCCCTCGCAGGACGCGGCCGGCGACGACCTCGCCGCGCGGCCCGCCCCTGATCCGGTCCTCCCATGGACGGTCTCCGCCAAGAGCGAGGCCGGGCTGGCCGCGCAGGCCGGGCGGCTGGCCGGATTCCTCCAGGACCGGCCGGAGCCGGAGCCCGCGGATGTGGCCTGGGCTCTGGCCACGACCCGCGCGGACATGGATCATCGCGCCGTCGTCATCGGCACACGCGCCGAGTTCCAGGCAGGGCTTCAGGCGGTAGCCGAGCGGCAGCCGTCCATGCACGTGGTCCAGGGCCGGGCCGGGCACACCGGCAAGACGGTGTTCGTGTTCCCCGGCGAGGGGTCCCAGTGGGCCGGGATGGGCGCCGAGCTGCTGCGGGAGTCCGGCGTGTTCCGGGAGACGATCCTGGCGTGCGACCAAGCGCTCTCGCCGCACATCGACTGGTCGGTGACCGACGTGCTGACCGGCGCGCCCGGCGGCCCGCCGCTGCACCGGGTCGACGTCGTCCAGCCGGTCCTGTTCGCGGTCATGGTCGCCTTGGCCGAACTGTGGCGCTCGCTGGGAGTGCTCCCCGACGCTGTGGTCGGCCACTCGCGTGGCGAGGTGGCCGCCGCGCACATCGCCGGCGCGCTCAGCCTCGACGAGGCCGCCAGGATCGTGGCGCTGCGCAGCCAGGCCCTGACGGCGCTGGCCGGCACCGGCGCCATGGCGACGGTCTCGCTGCCGGCCGAGACCACCGCCGGGCATCTGCGCCGATGGGGCGACGACCTGACCGTCGCCGCGATCAATGGCCCCCGCGCGACCGTCGTCGCCGGCACCGGGAGCGCCGTGGAGGAGTTCCTGGGCTTCTGCCGCGAGAATCAGATCAACGCCGCCCCGGTCGACGTCGACTACGCCTCCCACACCTCGCACATCGACGCCATCGGCGACCGGCTGCGCACCGCCGTCGCCGACCTGGACCCGCGGCCGACCCGTATCCCGTTCTACTCCACCGTCACCGGCGGGATCGTGGACGGCACGGAACTCGACAGTGCGTACTGGTTCGACAACATCCGTAGCACCGTCCGGTTCGAGGAGGCGACCACCGCTCTGATCGAGGACGGCCACGGCACCTTCATCGAGGTCAGCCCGCACCCGGTGCTGACCATCGGAATCCAGCAGACGCTCGACCTGGCTCCCCGGGAGGGCTCCGGCCCGCCGGCGGTGGTGATCGGGACCGTCCAGCGCGCCGATGGCGGATGGCGGCGCCTGCTGATCAATCTCGCCGAGCTGCATGCCCGGGGCGCCCGGATCGACTGGCCGCGAGTGCTGCGGGCGCTGGGCACGGCACCGCCCACCCCGCCGCCGGCGCTGCCGACCTACGCGTTCCAGCGGCAGCGGTTCTGGCTGCGTGCCCCGGCCGGCACGGCCGACGTCGCGTCAGCGGGGCTGGAGACGGGCGGGCATCCCCTGCTCGGCGCCTGCGTGACCCTCGCCGACGAGCAGACCACCGTGTTCACCGGACGGCTCTCGCTCGACGCCCACCCGTGGCTGGCCGACCACGCCATCGCCCGCACCCCTGTCCTGCCCGGAACCGCCTACCTCGAGCTGGCGGTGCACGCGGGCGACCACACCGGCGCCCCGCACATCCACGAGCTCGCACTGCACACGCCCCTCGTCCTGGACCCCGGCTCCCCCAGCCGGATCCAGGTCACCGTGCAGGCCCCCGACGACAACGGGCACCGGACGCTGTCCATCCACTCCCGGCCCGACGGCAGAGCCGACCTCACCGGCGAGCAGGCTTGGACCTGCCACGCCACCGGCGTCCTGGCACCGTCCGGCGTATCGCCCGAGACTCCGGACATGACCGCCTGGCCCCCGCCCGGCGGACGGCCGGTCCCGGTCGAGGACCTGTACCAGCGATTCGACGAGCGCAACCTCAACTACGGGCCGCTGTTCCGGGGAGTGCGCAAGGCGTGGAGCAGCCCGGACGGCATGTTCGCCGATATCGTGCTCCCCGATCCCGAGGCCGCCACGGGTTACACCCTGCATCCGGCATTGCTGGACGCCGCCATGCACCCCACCGCCCTGGCCGCCCACAGCACCACCCACGACCAGGATGGGCACCCCTACCTGCCGTTCACCTGGAACGGCGTCACCGTGCACGCCGCCGACGCCACCGCCTTGCGGGTCGCGATCACCTCCAGGAGCGGCGACAACGGCAACGGCGGCATCGCCATCACCGCCGCCGACCCGAGCGGCCGGCTGGTCGCCACGATCGACACCCTCACCCTGCGCCCGTTCACCAGCGACCTGTCCTCCGGCCCCGCGCACCTCGACGAGCACCTGTTCACCCTGGACTGGCCGGCCTTGCCACCGGCCACCGCGCCTGGACCGGATGGCCCCTACGCCATCCTCACCGAGCACAACCCCGAGCTGGCCCGAGCACTGCAGGCCGCGCTCACCACACCGACCCGCGTCTACACCGACCTGGTCGAGCTCACCGCGAGCGTGAACGGCACCGCGCCACCGCAGATCCTTCTCGTCCCCTGCCCCGACACCGCTGACAGCGGCGACGACGCGGTGGTCGGGCATGCCCACACCACCACCCAGCGCGTCCTGCGGCTGCTCCAGCAGTACGTGACCGACGACCGCCTCACCCAGAGCCACCTGGTCCTGCTGACCACCCGCACCACCACGGCGACGGGACGGACGACGGTCGACCTGGCCCAGACGCCCCTGTGGGGACTGGTCCGCAGCGTCCAGACCGAGCACCCCGACCGAATCACGATCATCGATCTCGACGGCCGGCCCGCCGGGCATCAGGTCATCGCCTCCGCGATCGGCGTCGCGCTGGAGCGCCGCGAGCCGCAGCTGGCCATCCGCGACACCACCCTGCACGCCCCGCGCATCGCCCGCCTGACCGTCCCCGACGAAGCGGAGGCCGACAACGGGGCGGAGGGTGGCCGCGGCCCCGCACCCGCCGCCCTCGACCCTCACGGCACCGTCCTGGTCACCGGCGGCACCGGAACCATCGGGCGGCTCATCACCGAACACCTCGTCACCGGCCACGGCATCACCCATCTCGTCGTGGCCAGCCGCAGCGGCCTGCAGACCCCCGAGGCGCAGGACCTGCGGCGCCGTCTCGAAGAGCTGGGCGCGCAGGTCACCATCGCCGCCTGCGACACCGCCGACCCGCGCCGGCTCGCCGACCTCCTGGCGGCCGTACCCGACGAGCACCCCCTGACCGCGGTCGTCCACGCGGCCGGGGTCATCGACGACGGGATCGTGACCGCTCTCACGCCCGACCGGATCGACACGGTCATGGCCCCCAAAGTGGACGCCGCCTGGAACCTGCACCAGCAGACCCGGCATCTTCCCCTGGCCGCCTTCGTCCTGTTCTCCTCCGCCGCCGCGACGTTCGGCCCGCCCGGCGCGGCCGGTTACGCCGCCGCCAACGTC
Organism: Actinomadura napierensis; assembly: GCF_039529375.1. NCBI lineage: Bacteria > Bacillati > Actinomycetota > Actinomycetes > Streptosporangiales > Thermomonosporaceae > Actinomadura > Actinomadura napierensis. The sequence goes on along the minus strand of NZ_BAAAMR010000115.1, from coordinate 13,734 downwards.
TTCCTGGACGCCCTCGCCGCGCACCGGCGGGCCGCGGGGCTGCCAGGGCAGTCCATCGGCTGGGGCTACTGGCAGGAAGTCACCGGCATGACCGCTCATCTCACCGACACCGACCGCAAGCGCGTTGCCCGCAGCGGCATGGTCCCCATCACCAACGACCAGGGCCTGGAGCTGTTCGACGCTGCTCTGGCCTCCCCGCGGGCGCATCTGCTGGCCACGCCGATCAACGTCGCCAACCTGGCCGCTCCGCCTCCGCCGCTGTTCCGGGCGCTGGTCCCGAGCGGCACCATCCGGCCGTCGGCCGCGGTCGGCACCAACGCGGTCCTGCTCGCCGACGAGCTGTCCGGCCTCACCTCCGACGAGCAGCACGAGCACCTGATCGGCCTGGTCCGCGCCGGCATCGCCGCCGTCCTGGGCCACGCCACCCCCGACGGCGTCGACACCGGCCGGCCCTTCAGCGAGCTGGGCTTCGATTCCCTGACCGCCATCGAGCTGCGCAACCGCCTGGCGAACACCACCGGTCAGCGCCTGCCCGCCACGCTCATCTTCGACTACCCCACGCCCGACGAGCTGGCCCGGCATCTGCGGGCTCAGCTCGCACCGGCGGCCGTTCCCCCATCGCAGCTGCTGCTCCAGCAACTCGACAAGGTCGAGACCATCCTCACCGCGATCGCTGGGGAGGACGGCGCCGAGACCACGGTCACCACACGGCTGCAGGCTCTGCTGACCCGCTGGAGCGACCTGCAGAAGGGAGCCGACCGGGCGACCGTGACCAGCCGGATCGAGTCGGCGAGCACTGACGAGATCTTCGCCTTCATCGACCAGGAGCTCGGCCGGAACACCTGAACGAGGACAACGGACAGGCGACCGGGCGGTGCCCGGTCGCCTGTCCGTTCCCTGCCTCGCGCGCTCGGTCTACTTGAGCGCCCTGCCGGGCTCGTAGCCCACTGCGGACAGCTCCTCGGAGGTCAGCGGCGGTTCCTCCAGCGGGGGGAGCTGCGGGCCCCGCCGGATCGCGGACACGATCTCCTCGTCCTCGAACCGCGTGGCCGGCGCCGACGTGGCCGTCACCGCGGACAGCGCGGCGTTCACCACCGGCTCCCGCAGCGCGATGCCCGTCACCAGTTCCGCGAACTGCCGCCGCATCGCCGCCTCATGGGTCAAGCGCGGGTCGGTGGTGGTCGCATAGCAGTCCGGATAGTAGATGTCCTGGCTGGTCGCCAGGATCCACGGATCGTCGACGATCGCGCACATCGCCCGTTGGGCCGACCAGGCCAGGCCCGGACGGAGCCCGCCGCCGCGCAACGCGGCGTCCAGCGCCGCAGCGCAGTGCGCCGCCGCGCACATGCCGTGGCCGTACACCGGGTTGAACGAGGCCAGGGCGTCGCCGAGCACGATGAGGCCCTCCGGCCAGGAGGCGGCCCGTTCGTAATGCGTGCGCCGGTTGGCCGTCGACCGGGTGCGGTACACCGGCGATATGGGCTCCGCCAGGGTGAGGAGCTCGGCGATGATCGGGTGGCGCAGGCTGCGGACGAACGCGTCGAACTCGCCCTCGTCGGTGGCCGGGCTGGCGCCGCGAGTCCCGGACAATGTGACGATCCATCGGTCGTCCTCGATCGGCAGGAGCAGCCCGTTGCGGCCGGGCACCGGCTGCCGGTAGTCGGCGTAGAGCGCGACGATCGGAAAGTCCACGGCGCCGGCGGGAGCCTGGTAGATCCGGGTGGCGTAGCCGAGTCCGGTGTCGACGATCTCCTCGTCCACGGCGGGAAGCGCGCCCGTGCCGGCCGTCCAGGACTTCAGCCGGGAACCGCGGCCGGTGGCGTCCACGACCAGGTCGGCGGCGATCAGTGCCGTCGTGCCGTCGTCCCGGCGCCGCACCCGCACGCCGGTCACCCCACTGGGTCCGCCGCACACCTCCACGACCTCGGCGTCGTCGAGCAGGGCGACCCCCGGCTCGGCAAGAGCCTGGTCCCGGATCACCCAGTCGATCAGGGCGCGGCTCGCGCCGATGATGTACTCCGTGGCGGGGAAGCGGTGCTGCCAGCCCAGGGCGGTGAGGGTGACCATGCGCTGCGGGACGCCGACATGATGGGCGCCTGCTGCGAGCAGCCGGCCGGTGGTCTCAGGCAGCACCGAGTCCATCGCCCGAGCACCGCCGGACCACAGGATGTGGGCGTGCCGCGCTTGGGGCAGCCCCTTGCGCAGCTCCGGACCGCCGGGGAGGCGGTCCCGTTCCACGACGGTGACACCGTCCAGGTGTCGGGCGAGGACGGCGGCCGCCAGCATTCCCGCCAGGCCGCCGCCCACGACCACGGCATGCGTCGAACCGGTCATCGGCACAAGGATTCCTTTCCGTGCGGGCGGCCGTCCGGGTGCGCCGTCTAGGACTCCGGCGTGCGGAGGGGCGGGGGGCCGGCGTCCCGGAGCGGCAGGTCCGGCGCACTTGTTCGGCCGGCCAGTCTTCGCCACGCGCGGCGCCCGAACCAGACCGCGCTCAGCGCGGCCCGCTGCGGGGTGTAGGCGCCCCGCATCCGCATGATGGATCGGGCCGTCCATATGCGGGCGTCCACATGGTGCGCCGGCGACCCGTGCACGTCGTCGTTCTCGACGAGGTGCAGGTTGCGCACATGGTGCCTGAGGAACCGCAGGTCATCACGCGGGATGATCTCGTCCCGCCGTGCGGCCATGTAGTGCACCGGGATCGTCAGCCCGGTGAGCCGTCCCGCCGTGAGCGCCCACGCCGGCAGGTGCTCGGTGAGCTGTACGGGCGTCGTGCCGACCAGGTGGGCGAGCGTCTCGACGGTGACGCGAGGAAGCCGCCGCTGCCACGCGGTGTCGGTGAAGAACCGGTTGATGGGCGCGCCCGCGGACACGACCCCCTTGATACGGGAGTCTTCCGTCGCGCAGCGCAGCGCCATGTGGCCGGCGAAGCTCGGTGTGATCGCGTAGGTGTGTGCAGGATCGGCCCGGTCCCCGACCGCGTCGATGATCGCCGACAGCATCCGCCAGCCGTCCGGCGTGTAGGGAAGCGTGTTCTCCCCGATGCCCGGCAGTTCCGCGACGACGGCGGCCACGCCCGTCCGTTCGAGGTCCAGCAGCGAGTACGCCCACTGTTCCTTGATGCTGACGATGCCGCCCATGAGGATCAGCAGGGGCGGGCGGCGGTCGCGGGACAGGCCGCTCGCGTAGCAGCGCACCAGTCCGTCTCCGACCGGGACGTCGAGGCGCTGGATGCCGGTGTCGTCCTGGCGGAAACGGTCGAACACCTCAACGCACCTGCGCTGTGCCTCCTGCCGGGCATCGCCGTCCGGGTAGGGGAAGCGCGCCAGCATGTAGTACCGGCAGGCGTCGTAGAGACGGCCTTGGCCGTACAGCAGGTCGCCCTCGGTGACCCATGCGCGCACCCACGAGCCCGGCGCGTCACCGTCGTCGTTGTCAATGCTCCCCAGCAGTTCCCGCAGCCGCCCGGGCGGGATGCTCTGGGCACGGGCGTGCGCGATGATGTACTGCTTGAGCTCGCCGACGTCGTTCATCATGCACCTTTTCCGGGAAGCGAGCGTTCCTGCGCTGCGTCGCCGCCCCCCTCCGCCGGAAGAGCGAAGCCCTCCAGGGCGTCCTTGATCTCGGTGAGGACGTCGGCCGCGTGCGCCCCGTCGATGACCCGGTGGTCGAAGGCCAGGTTGAGCCGCATCACCGGGGCGGAGGCGAGTGCCCCGTCCCGGATCACCGCGCGCTCGATGGTCTGCCCGACACCGAGGGTGATGGTGGTCCCGCCGAATGAGTGGAAGCCGTTGACGGGGCGGTGCCCCAATGAGCTGACGGCGAAGGTGCCCATCGTGTGGGGGCGGCGCCGGAGACCGGAGACGGCAGAGCTGTTCGCCCAGGACCGCAGCGGCCACGGCATGCGCTGCATCTTGCGCAGTGCCGCGAACTCTTGCATGTGGTCGGCGTCGCCGCGGCGCCAGTACTCGAGCTCGCCCTGGATCTGCTCCAGGCTTGACCGGTGCACTCCGGTGAGGAGCGCGGCGAGGACCACCCGCTGACCGTTGAGCCGCTTGTCCAGGGCGACCTTGGCGTTGACCGTGCCGTAGCGCGCGATCCTCGGCCGGCCGCGGCCCCTGATCGCCGCGTTGGCGTCCGGGTGGCGGGCCAGGACCCGGCCGGCGGCGTACAGGACGTAGGCGACCATCGAGTAGCGGCGGCCCACCTGCTCGGCGGCGCGGCGGTGGGCGACGACGGCGCTCATGTCCACCTCGGTGTCGAGGAAGACCGGCGCGGCCCCCCTCGACCAGGACAGGAAGGTCAGCGTGTGCCGGCGCTCGGCCGGGACGGGCACGATCTCCGCCGGTCCGCCGGCCGGGCCCGGCCCCGCCGCGCTCATGTCCGCTCCAGCGCGAACCCGCTCTTGATCCACTTGCTCGACTCGATCGCGACGCCCACCGCCCGGTCGCCGGGTCCCATCGCTTCCAGGGCACGTTCGAGCTGGACGAACACCAGCCCGTTGCCGCAGTTCCCGATCTCGTTGACGCGGGTGATCTGCTGCGCGTGCGGGACCGCCAGGCGCTCACCGATCAGGGCGCTCATGCGGCCCGACAGCTGCGGTGGCAGCAGGTAGCGCAGGTCGGCCTCGCTCCATTCCAGGTTTTCGAGCAGCTCCTTGAGCACCTCGACGGCCATGACCGGCACCCGCTCCTCGATCGCCTTGTAGTCCTCGGTGGCGGCGGGTTGGTCGAAGGTGCGGTTCGCGCCGAACCAGGCGAGGGTCTGCCCGGGGTCGCGGCCCAGCCCGACCAGGCGGGTGAACAGGCCGCGCAGCAACGCCGCGCCGGGCTCGGGCTCCCTCCGGAGTACGACGGCGCCGGCGCCGTCCCCGAAGAGCACCAGGTTCACCAGCTCGGCCGGGGGCAGCCTGCTGAAGTCGGCGTCGGGAACGACGTGCTTGGCGCACACGTCCCCGCCGAGCACCAGCGCCGTGCGGTACCGGCCCGTCGACAGAAGCCCGCTCGCGACGTCCATCGCCTGCACCGCTCCCGAGCAGCCGGACTGGAGTTGGAAGCTGGGGACGCCGTCGATGCCGAGCCGGTCGGCGATCACGTTGACGGTCGCCGGCATCAGCAGGTCCGGGGTGGCGGTGCCCATGACCACCAGGTCGATGTCCCCCGGTTCCAGGCCCGCCGACTCCAGCGCGCTTCGCCCCGCCTCCTCGCCCAGGTCCGCCAGCGTGGCGCGGGCCTCACCGGTCTCCAGGTCGATGGCGAGGTGGCGGCTGGTCGTTCCGATGAACGTGTTGACCCAGTGCTCCCAGGGAGCGCCGAAACCGAACCGCTCCGCCAGCGCGGCCGTGCCGATCGCGTCCCCCGGGAGTCCCGTGCCCGCCGACACGATGCCGATATCCGAGCGGTACATGACAGTCCCTTCCCTCGTGGCGGGGCCGCCTCCCATGATCGGCACCCGCGCTAAAGCCCCGCTTATGCCGTGCTTCCGTGCTCCGCCTTCCGGGCGAGGGTGATGCCGTCCGCCATCGGGAGCAGGCACAGATCGACGCGCTCGTCCCGGTGCAGCATCGAGTTGATCTCCTGGATGGCCCGGGTGTCGGCGTCCGCCGGGTCCGGATCCAGGACGCGGCCGAAGAACAGGGTGTTGTCGAAAACGATCAGACCGCCGGGCCGCACCAGTGGCAGGACGGCCTCGTAGTAGCGCGGGTAGCCGGCCTTGTCCGCGTCGATGAACGCCAGGTCGACCGAGCCGGCGCCGATGTCGTCCGGCAGTCCGGCCAGGGTGGCGGAGGCGTCGCCGAGCCGGAAGTCGATCTTCTCGGCGACCCCGGCCCGCGCCCAGTGCGCGGCCGCGATCGCGTTCCACCGGTCGCTGATGTCGCAGGTGATGAGGCGGCCGCCGGGCGGAAGGGCGCGGGCCATGCACAGGCCGCTGTAGCCCGTGAAAGTCCCGATCTCCAGCACGAGCCGGGCGCCGGTCAGCCGGACCAGCATCGCCAGCAGCTGCGCCTCCTCCGGGACGACCTGCATCGTCGTCCCGCCGAGCATTCCCGCGGTCACCTGGCGCAGGTCGTGCAGGACCTCGTCGTCGTCCAGCGAGACGCCCCTGACGTAGTCCAGCAGGTCAGAGGTGACCTCCAGGTATCCGGCCATGTCAGATCACGGTCCCGCACAGGTCGGGCGCGACGAGCCGCATGGTGGTCGGCTCCTGCTGTTCCGTGGGCTCGAGGTGCAGCCGCGTGGTGCCCTCGCCGCCGGCGGGCCTGGTCAGGCCGTCCCGGCACGCGCAGGGGGTGTCGTCGAAACCGGCGAACCGGTAGGCGACCTCCATGATGCGATTGCGCTCGGTGGCGCGGAAATCCGCGAGCAGGTGGACGCCGGCCTCGGCCGCCTGGCCGATCAGCCAGCGCAGGATCACCGATCCGGCGCCGAACGACACCACCCGGCATGACGTGGCGAGGAGTTTCAGGTTCCACACCGCCCGGTGCCGCTCCAGCAGAAGGACACCGATCGCGCCGTGCGGGCCGAACCGGTCGGTCAGCGTCGCCACCAGGACCTCGTGATCCGGGTCCGCGAGCAGCCCGCGCAGTGCCGCATCGGAGTAGTGCACGCCCGTGGCGTTCATCTGGCTGGTGCGCAGGGTCAACTCCTCGACCCGGGACAGCCGCTCCCCGTCCGCCCGCGCGATGGCCAGCACCATGTCCAGAGACCGCAGGAACTCATCGTCCGGCCCGGTGAACCCGGCGCGGTCCGCGTCGCGGGCCAGACCGGCCCGGTACATCTCGCGGCGGCGCCGGGAGTCGACCGTGACGACGGCGGGGCTGAACTCGGGCAGGGTGGTCAGCTTGGTCGCCATCTCGGCCGGGTAGCACCGCACCCGCGGCAGGTGGAACGCGACCTCGGCCCGCTCCGCGGGCTGATCGTCGATGAACGCGATGGTGTGCTCGGCGAAGTTCAGCCGCTCGGCGATCTCCCGCACCGCGTCCGACTTGGGGCCCCAGCCGATCCGGGCGTGCACGAAGTACTCGGCGACGCCGAGCCGCTCAAGGCGCCGCCAGGCCAGGTCGGGGTCGTTCTTGCTGGCCACCGACTGCAGGACGCCCCGGGAGTCCAACTCGGCGATCACCTCGCGGACGGCGTCGCCGAGCCGTACCTCGCCGTCCTCCAGCAGGATGCCGGACCACAGCGTGTCGTCCAGGTCCCACACCAGGCACTTGACCGTCACCGGCAAGTCCCCGGGCGGACCGGCCGTCGGGTCGTCCCGCACGCTTCGGGTCTCCATGGTCGCCTTCCTCTCGGTGCTCATCGCGGTGGTCTTCTCAGTGGTCACCTGGGGACGGTCAGCGCGTGCCGGGCCAGAATCAGCTGGCAGATCTCGTTGCTGCCCTCGATGATCTCCATCAGCTTGGCGTCCCGGTACGCGCGCGCCGCGGCCTGCCCGTCCCGCGCCCCGGCCGAACCCAGGACCTGCACCGCGGCGGCCGCGCCCCGGACGGCGTTGACGGCGCCGACGTGCTTGGCCAGCACCGCCGCGGTGGCCGTCTCCGGCAGGCCCGCGTCCCAGCACCGGCTGGCGTGCTCGCTGGTGCGCGTGGCGACCTGCTCGCCGACCAGAAGCTCGGCGAGATGCCGGGCGACGAGCTGGTGGTCGGCCAAGGGCTTGCCGAACTGCGTCCGGGAGCGAGCGTGGTCCGTTGCGGCGTTCAGGCAGGCGCGCAGAATCCCGACGCATCCCCAGGCCACCGAGAGCCGGCCGTAGGTCAGGGGCGAGGTCACCAGGAGCTCCACGGACCCGCCGGTCCGCTGCAATACGCTGTCCGCGGGCAGCCGCACCGAGTCCAGGTGCACGTCGGCGTGCCCGGCCGCGCGGCAGCCGAGCGGGTCGGGCACCCGCTCGACCCGCACGCCCGGCGCGGACACGGGCACCAGGACCGCGGCGGCGCCGTCTCCGAAGCGCCCGAACACCACCAGCAGGTCCGCGTAGGCGGCGCCGGTTATCCAGACCTTGCGGCCCTCGATGACGACCGTGTCGCCTTCCGCCCGGATCCGGGTCTCGATTGCGGACAGGTCGCTGCCGGCGGCCGGCTCGCTGAACGCCACGGCCGCGAGCCGGCCACCGGCCAGCTCGGGCAGGCGCGCCTCCCGTTGCGCGGCTCCGCCCAGTTTCTCGATGGTCCACGCGGCCATACCCTGCGAGGTCATCAGGCTGCGCAGGGAACTGCACAGGCCGCCGACGCCCGCGGTGAAGGCCCCGCCGGCCGCGGCGGTCAGGCCCAGCCCCCCATACCGGGCGGGCACCTGGGCGCACAGCATCCCGCGGCCGGCGAGCTCGCGCACGAGCGCCATCGGCAGCCGGCCCCGCCGGTCCCATTCCTCCGCCTGGTCGCCGACCATCTCGGCGACCAGCGAGGTCATCGCGTTGGACCCTCCGCGCACAGCGGAATCAGTGATCACCCGGGGCTCCCGGGCCGGTGTCCAGCAGCCGCCCCACCAGCGTCACCATGGCGCGCACCGTCCTGAAGTTCTCCATCATCAGGTCCGGGCCGGCGATGACGATGCCGTAGGTGTTCTCCATGTAGGTCACCAGCTCCATCACGAACAGCGAGGAGACTCCGGCCGCGGCGAGATCGTCGTCCGGCTCGATCGGGTTCTTGGTGCGCACCTCCAGAAAGGTGCGCAGGTCCTCCTCGACGGCCTGCGGAGCCGCGGCACGGCTCTGCGCCCGGTCAGGCGACGTGGTCACGGTCGTGCCTCCAGATAGTCGTAGAACCCGCGCCCGCTCTTACGGCCGAGGTCACCATCGCGCACCTTGTCCAGAAGCAGGTCGCAGGGCCGGCAGCCGTCGTCGCCGGTGCGTTCGTGGAGCACCCGCAGCGAGTCGACGAGGTTGTCCAGCCCGATCAGGTCCGCGGTGCGCAGCGGACCCGTGCGGTGCCCGAGGCAGTCCTGCAGGAGGATGTCCACGTCCGCGGCGGACGCCCGCCCCTCCGCCACGATCCGCGCGGCGTCGTTGATCATCCGGTGCAGGATGCGGCTGGTCACGAACCCGGGCCCGTCGCCGACCACCACGGGCCGGCGGCCGAGCTCCGCGAGCAGCCCACGCACCGCGGCCATCGCGGCGGGCCCGGTCCGCGGCCCCTGGACGACCTCCACCGTCGCGATCAGGTAGGGCGGGTTCATGAAGTGGACGCCGACCAGGTCCTCCGGGCGGCTCATGCCCCTGCCCAGCTCGTCGATCGGGATCGACGAGGTGTTGGACACCAGCGGCGTGCCCGGGGCGGTCGCGGCCGCCGCGTCCGCCAGGGCCTTGGTCTTGGTGGCGCTCTCCTCGATGACGGCCTCGATCACGGCGGCCGCCCCGGCCACCGCGTCCGGTGCGGTGCTCGTCCTCAGCTCGCCGTCCGTGCTCTCCCCCGGCAGCGCGCCCATGAGCCGGGCCAGCCGCAGGTGCCGGGCGACCTCCGTGCGGGCCCGGTCGAGCTTGGACTCGTCGGTGTCGATGAGCACGACGTGCCGCCGGTGCCCGAGGAACAGCGCCGTGATGCCCACGCCCATGACTCCCGCGCCGAGAACGGCCAGCGGCCGGGTCTCCTGGCTCTCCGTCACCGGAACTCCGTAGCTCGTTGTGTCCGTCACGCCGCAGGTTCTCCGAACCAGTCGGCCAGGGCCGTGTGGAGCCCGTCGCCGACGGCCTCGCCCGCCCACGCGATGTGGCCGTCGGGGCGCACCAGGACCGCGGACGCCGGGATCTCGGGCGTCGGTTCGGCGGCCACGACGTCCACCCTGTCCTTCCACCCGGTGACATCGGGCGGCTCCGCGCCACCGGACAGGTCCAGCAGGACGCCACGGGCGGCGTGCAGCGTCTCGGCCACCGGGACCTTGCCGCCGGGTGTGCTCAGTCCGACCAGGGGCACCCGGCGGCCCGGCAGGTCACCGGCCTGCCCCAGCGGGTAGCGGGCGTCGGTGGCCGCTCGGACCAGGTGCCGGTTCACCGCCTCGTGGTCGAGTAGTTCGCCGAACACCTCGCGCAGCGCGCTCGGGCCGTCGGCGGTGTCGAGCAGGGCCATCTGCGCCCGCCCGTAGACGCAGGCACGACGCCCGTACGGACGGCGCTCGGCCTCGTAGGAGTCCAGCAAGCCGGCGGGGGCCCAGCCCTGCAGTTTCGCGGCCAGTTTCCAGCCGAGGTTCACCGCATCCTGCAGGCCGATCGTCACCGCGTGCCCGGCGGGATGGAACTGGAAGTGCGCGGCGTCGCCCGCCAGGAAGACCCTGCCGTTGCGGTACTCGTCGGCGAGGATGGTGTCATTGCCGTGACGGTGCAGCCAGAGCGGCTCCTCGACGGTGGGCCGCTCGCCGGTGATCCGCTCGATGCTCGCCGTGACCTCCTCCAGCGTGACCGGCTGCTCCTCAGGCGGCGCCTCGACACCGATCTCGATCGTCATCAGGCGGAACATGGTGGACGCGTCGCCGAACTGGCCGAACATCCCGCCTTCGTGGAAGGAGCCCGCGCCGACCGGCCCCGCGTAGCTCCCGACGTCGGCGAGCAGCCCGTACCAGGACGGCCCGCTCCGGGTCACCGCGAACCCGGCGAGCTCGCGGACCGTGCTGTTCTCGCCGTCGCACCCCACCAGGTAGCGGCACCTGATCTCCTCCTCGCCGAGGGGCGAGCGGACCCGGGCGGTGACGCCGTCCTCGTCCTGGCTCAGCCCGACCAGCTCGTGCCTGCGCAGAATGTGCACGCCCCGGGCGGCGGCGCGGTCGCTCAGCACCCGCTGGATGCGGGTCTGCAGGAGGACGACGGAATGGTCGGTCCCGGCCAGCTCCGACATGTCCAGCCAGAAGCTGGCGAAGTGGAGCCGGTCCCAGACCGGCGGCTCGCCCTCCTCGCGGCGGAGCTGCTCCATCAGGCCGCGCTGCTCCAGCAGCTCGACCGAGCGGGCGTGGATCAGCCCCGACACCGTCCTGTCGTCGATCTCGGGACGCCGCTCGATGACGACGGTCCGCACTCCGGCAAGGGCCAGCTCGTGGGCGAGCATCAGGCCGACCGGTCCCGCGCCGACGATGACAACCGAATCGCTCATGACACCTCGTTCGCTAGTGACGCGTGCGCTGGTGGGGAGCCCGGTGGGTCACCGGCCTCGGTGGCGGGCCCGTCCTGCGCGGCGAACTCGTCGTGCAGGAACCGGGCCATCGCCGATGGCGTGGCGTGCTCGAAGATCGCCACCGGGGAGATCTGCAGGCCGGTGGCCTCGGCCAGGCGGGTGCTCAGCTCCAGCGCGGTGAAGGACGAGAGCCCCAGGTCCAGCAGGTTGTCATCGGCCTTGACCTCCTCCGCCGACTGGAACCCCAGGACGGTCGCGGCACGCTGGTGAACCAGGTTCAGGAGTAGCCGTTCCCGCTCCGCCTCGGGCGCGCCGGCCAGTCGGCGCCGCAGTTCGGCCGCCCGGCCGGCCGCCGCGCCGCCGCCGTCGACCGGTCCCGCGATGCGCCGGACCTCGGGGATGTCCTGGAGGAGGCGGCGCGGGGGCACACCCGCCCGCTGCGACACGACCCGCTCCCACTCGATGTCGGCGACGAGCAGCGGGGAACCGGCACGGGCCGCCTGCCGCAGCGCCGCCACCGCCTGGCCCGAGGGCAGCGCCCGCATCCCCCACCGCAGCAGGCACTCGTCAGCCGTGTCAGGCTCGGCGGGCACTTCGGGGTCGCCGGTGGGGCCGACGGCGATCGAGGCGACAGTGTGACCATCGGCTTGAAGGCGGGCGGCGAAGGCGTCCAGGTAGGCGTGCCCGGGAGCCTGGTTTCCCAGCCCGGCCCCGCCGAGCGCGCCGGCGGCCGAGGTGACGAACAGGAACATCGGTGGCTCCGCGTCCTGCGCGAACCCGGACAGCACCGCCGCCGCGTCCTGGACCGCCGCGAGCTCCCGGTCCAGCGCCTCAAGGTCGGCGGGTCCGGCGCGATCGCCGTCGAGATCGGCGACATGGACGACCGCCGCGACACGGCCTCCGCTCAGGTCCCGGCACCGGTCGGCCTGGTCCACTCCGGATTCGACGATCTCCGTGTGGACGCGCATCGAGGCCAGCTCGGTCAGCAGATCACGAGTCTGCGCGGCCGTCGCAGCGGACGGGCCGGAAATCAGCATCCGCTCGGTCCCGTTGCGTGCCAGCCACCGGGCGATGTGCGCCGCCAATGGCGTGACCGCTCCGGTGAACACCACCGGCCCCGGCGGCACCGGATGTCCTTCGGCCGGCTGCACGCCGAATGGTACGCGGGCCAGGCGGGACGCGTGCGCGACCGTACCGCGGACGGCGATCTGGTCTGCGGCGCCGGTCTCCGCAAGCACGAGCCCCAAGCGGGTCCGGGCGCCGTCGTCCAGGTGCTCGGGAAGGTCGATGAGGCCGACCGGTCCGGACGCGCGTTCCTCGGCCGCGACCTGGCCGTAAGCCCACAGGAGAGCCTGGAGCGGATCGGGACCGGGGTCGGCGCCGTCCGCCCGGACTGCACCGCGGGTCGCGATCCACACCGGCGCGTCGAGACCGGCGTCGTCCAGCGCGCCCATCAGGGCCGCCGTCAAGGCCAGCCCCTCCGGGACCACCGACGTGCCCGGTCGCCGCTCTTGTTCCAGCGCGAGCAGGGACAGCACGCCGGCGGGCCCTGTGTCCAAAGATGCACCGCGCAGGAGGTGGGAGAGGGCATCGGACTCCGCCGCCTCGACCGGGACCACCCGTGCGGTCGCGCCGGCCTCGGCGAGCGTCCCGAGGACTCCGGCCACCATGGGTTGGTCCGCCAGGGCCGCCGGGACGGGCACGAGCCAGGTTCCGGACAGGCCCTGCGACGGTGCTTCCGGCAGCGGCGTCCACCTGATCCGGTACTGGCACCTGCGCCTTCGCCGCCACGCCGACAGCGAAGACAGGACGCCCCGCATGGCCTGGCGCTGCTCATCGTCCAGGTCGAGAGCGGTCGCCACCGACGCCAGGTCCCCGCTCTCCACCGCGTTCCAGAACCCGGCGTCCTCCCCGCCGTCGGCCTCCCCGCCGACCTGCTGCTCCTCTGGCTGCAGCCAGTAGTGACGCCCCTGGAAGGCGTACGTGGGCAGCGCCACCACGCGGTCGGGCCTTGGGGCGCCCACCGCCCGCAGGACGGCCGGCCAGTCCACCGTCCCCCCGCCGGCGTGCACCTGGCCCAGCGCCGCGAGCAACGCCGGCATCTCGTCCCGGTCGCCGCGCATCGTGGCCGCGAGCGTCGGCGGAGCGCCGGGCTCGTCGTCCTCTTCTTCCAGGCAGCCGTGCGCCAGCGGGGCCAGCACGGCGTCGGCGCCGACCTCCAGGAGGATTCCCGCGCCCTCACGCCGCAGAGTCCGCACACCGTAGGAGAACCGCACGGGCTGCCGGGCATGGTCCACCCAGTACTGCGGTGAGGTCAGCTGCTCGGCCTCGCCGACCTGCCCGGTCACGTTGGACACGATGGGGATCCGCGGCGGGTGGTAGGCCACCTCCCGCGCCGCCTTGCCGAACTCCTCGGCGATCGCGTCCATGTGGTGGGAGTGGAAGGCGTGGCTGACGCGCAGAATCTTGGTTTTGACTCCCCAGATCCGCCAGAAGTCCACGATTTCGTTGACGGCGGGGGTGTCGCCCGAGATGACGGTGGAGGTGGGGGTGTTGTGGGCGGCGATGTGGGCGTGGGGTCCGAGGTGGGGGGTGAGGTTGTGGGGGGTGGTGTTGATGGCGGCCATGGTGCCGGG